>CASCGD010000166.1 GCA_949132985.1 uncultured Lachnospiraceae bacterium | reverse complement strand
GGCCAAGCCGATTGACGTTGATGAAGTGGCGCATCTGCTGAAAAAGTATATGAAACATAGTCAAAGCACGTAGAGCCTGAACTCTCGCTGTGACTCGTAGTGCGGCAGCCAACAAAACCGAGAAAAAGGTTGCCGTCGAAATCGACTAGAAAGAAGGGGGAGCAGGTAGCTCCTCCTTTTTGCTTTTTGGACTATACGGATTGGAAAGGAAAGGTTCCTGATGAGAAAACGTATGGCAATTGTTTTGCTCATTCTGATCATTCTATGCGGCTGCGGCGCTCATGAAATCCCACCTTCGGAACCAGTCAAGCCGGAAAGCGTCTCCGGGCTTGTTTGGAACAGTTTTCGGGATATGAGTGGTGAATCCGTTGTTTTTGATCATATAAAAAGGATAACCCTGAACTACGCCTTGGGTTGGAATCTGGATCAGGAGGGGTATATAAAACTGGAGCCGGGAACCGTGTTCGGGAATTATACAGTGACAGCAGCCAGTGCGGGTTATTTTATTCAACGTGATAGCGACGATAGGCTTAGCCTGGTATGCGACCAGACTAGCTATTTGGTGGAGTGTCAGGAAAGCATTCCCGGCATACTCCAGATCGCTGATGATACCGTCCGGTTCTTCCCCTATGAGGATCCGGGAAACAACCTTCTTTTTATACATTATAGGCAAAGCAATGATGCAGAAATATTTGCCGAAAGCAGTATCGTTTCCACAGGTAACGGCGATACGATCCGGATACAGCCTGTTGGCATTTCTTTGGCGGGCGATAACAGCGTGATTGAGGAAAGCATTATAACCGAATTGCTTCCTTTCGATAATGAAGCATCCCTGCGCTGGTATGATGTCAATATCCGGTTTAATGAAATCCAGCTCCTTGGATTTTGCGATGGTGAAGGGATCGAGGTATTCAGAACCAATGTCATCGGATGCATCTACGATGCGGATTTCATCACGATTAACAGACAACTTCAGCCAACGGAGGTTATCAGGCCAGAGTTTATGTACAGGTTTTAAAATTTATATACGGGTTTTGGGGGAGCGGCTTTTAACCGGATATATTACATCTGGAAATACAAATCAATAGCTTCTCTAAACTGAGGAGTGACCGTTCGCGCATTTTATAACCGAGGGACTTCACTCTCTCACCCTATCAGAATCTGCACCGTCGCTGATGGTCAAACGATTTGCTTCCCCACAGACGAATAGTCCACTCTCTCTAAAAGGCCTCTTTCTCTTATCATGCTGGAGCGTCTCCTTGACCTTTACCATATTTCTGCCCCCTTTTTGAAAATTGATTTCCGCATTTCTGAACCAGAAGAGATTGCATGGATGATACTGGAAAGTTGTATCCCGCTCTGGGCATCTGTCGTGCTGTCAGCACGGAGAATTTCAGATTATAAAACAGGACGCTCTACGGGGTTCCCGCAGAGCGTCCTGAAAATGAGTCTTACTCTTTTTTTGCAAGCTCTTTCTTGACTGCCTCGGTCAGCAACGGCAGGATCTTATGTACATCCCCGACGACGCCGAAGTCCGCGACCTCGAAGATCGGCGCACCCGGATCCTTATTGATCGCAATGATGATCTCCGAATCCTCCATGCCCGCCAGATGCTGGATTGCGCCCGAGATGCCGCACGCGATATACAGGTTCGGACGGACCGTCTTACCGGTCTGGCCGACCTGACGGTCTTTGATGTGCCGTTGCTTTTGATTTCTGCTTACGACTGGAGCGAGATCGAGGAAAATG
>CASCGD010000165.1 GCA_949132985.1 uncultured Lachnospiraceae bacterium | reverse complement strand
TTCTGCATGAAATCTGGCTATTTTATTGCGAAAAATTTTTATTCCTCAACGCTGTGCTTTGCAAAACGGCTTCAAAGCACCCCTGTCACAAAAATCTCAAGCCCGATCAAAACCAGAATCACACCGCCGAACACCGATGCCCTTGCGGCAAATTTCGTTCCGAATTTTTTTCCGATCATAAGCCCCGCCAGGCAGATCACAAAGGTTACCGCCGCGATCATCAGCGCGCACACTCCCGCTGTAAAAAACTCATATTCCGCAATCGTAAAACCTACCGAGAGCGCGTCGATGGACGTCGCCACGCCCTGCAGCAAAAGCAAGCCCACACTCAGCCCCGCTGCTCCCTCTTCATGCTCCCCGCCGCAGATTCCCTCCTTTATCATCTTCCCGCCGATATAACCAAGCAAGAGAAGCGCAATCCACGGGATAAACTTTGCAAACGCCTGAAAATAACGCAGTACCGTGTGCACACAGACCCAGCCTGTGACAGGCATCAAAGCCTGAAAGAATGCAAACACACCGGCAATCCCGCACATCTTCTCCGGCTTCATCGACGGTTCATTTAATCCGTTTGCAAGCGATACCGAAAACGCATCCATTGCAAGGCCGACTCCCAGCAAGATACTGTTAACAAAAAACAACAAATTCCATTCCATCCGCCTTCCTCCTTTTGCGGTAACGGCACGCGTCGCTTCGCTCCACCTGCCAAGTCGTCAGAAGGCATTCCAATAAATGCTTCGCATTTGCCTTCCTCCTCGGTAACGGCACGCGTCGCATTTATTTATAAACCGGCCGCCCGCCGGCCGCACCCTCCTCTCTTCTGATTACACCTCGTTTCAGCAGATAATCGATGTGCGCCATACACTCTCCCACCGCAAACCACTGCTGTATAGGCGGAAACTCGTCCCAGCTTCCGGCGCTGATTTTCCACTTCATGTAACCCGCGATCTCATAGGCAGTCATGCCCGGCCTCTTTTTCACAGCCTCCGTCACCTCGGCCAGCCGTCTTTCGTGATGCCGCTGCAGCTGCCGGATTCTCTCGTGATAATCCCCGGGCTTCCGGTGTCCCGGCAGCGACAGCTTCACCGGATAATCTTTGACCTTCTCCAGACTATTCAGATAATCTCCAAGAGAATCCTCCACACCGGTCCACGCCGTAATATTTGGCGTAATATCAAATAAAATATGGTCGCTCGTAAACATAATCCCCTGTTCCTTTAGCCAGAGCATCGTATTTCCCGGCGTATGCCCGGGCACTGAGAGCACCTGAAGCCGGTAATCTCCCACCGGAATCTCAGTGCCGTCCTCCACTGCCCAAAACCGGTCGTCAATTTTCTCCAACGTCATCTGAAATGCCGGGTTGTTATCCGCTACATAAGACAGCTTATCCTCGGGAAAGCCTTCTCTCAAGTGCCGGCTCAAATATTTCCGTTCCGACCACTCGTCAAGAAATATGTGCAGTCGTTTCAGGTCCGAATCACTCATAAAAATTGTTCCGTCCTCAGAAGCGAAATCCCTCACCATCCCACTGTGATCCGCATGCAGATGCGTAGCAAAAACATCCAGATGATCGAAATCCGCACATAGCTCCTGTAAACCCTTCTGCAGATCCTTCCGGCACTCTGGACGACGGAAGCCTGTATCGATCAACAGGCTCCTGTCCTTTCCCCGGATAAAATAACTGTTTAGCTCCTTCAACGGATTACCCGGAAGGGAGACACCGATTCGATAAATATCTTTTGTAATTTCTTCCGTCATTTAGATATTTCCTCCTTACTGCCTGTTTCCCGGCATACAGGTATACCCGAAGGGTGTTTCC
>CASCGD010000164.1 GCA_949132985.1 uncultured Lachnospiraceae bacterium | reverse complement strand
GCATGCATTCCGACGACATGGCAGGTGACGCGAAGCGGCGCGTGCCGACACCTTAATGAAGGAGGTTAAAGAAGGATGAAGAAGAGAAGTTTGAAGAAGTGGCTGGCTATAACGCTGACCGCAGTGACGCTGTGCTCATTGGCGATGCCGATGAACGTATCGGCGGTGGAGGATGAGGCGAGTGAAGCCGACGAGGAAGTAGAGGGCGAGATCAATGACGACGGCGAAGTTCCTGCTGGCACCAGTTCGGAGGTTGAGGGTGATATTGTGCCGATCAGTGGGACGGACGAGAGCCAGGATGATGCTGAGCCGGAGGATTCCGGTTCCGGTGTCAATGCGGATGACAATGTAGTGATCGCGGCGGACGACAAGCCCTATCTGGCGTTGGGGGAAAATCTTTCTGCGGGACAGCAGGCGACTGTGCTTGGCCTGATGGGAGTCGATGCCGCAAACCTTGGCGACTACAATGTTGTATACATTACAAACGCGGAGGAGCATCAGTATCTTGATGAGTACATGTCCTCCGACAAGATTGGAACCCGCGCGCTTTCCTCGGTTGTGATTGTGAAGAGGGAGGAGGGCAGCGGTCTGAATATTTCCACAAAGAATATTAACTACTGTACCATCGGCATGTACAAGAATGCTCTTGCCACCGCTGGACTGAAAGACGCGGATGTCATAGTGGCGGGTCCCAGCCCGATTTCCGGCACTGCGGCGCTCATCGGTGCAATGAAGGCATATGCCGAGATGACGGGAGAGCCGGTTGACGAGGAGAGCCTGGATGCGGCTATGAATGAGATTGTGGTTACGGGTGAGCTTTCGGACATCATCTCGGATGCCGACGACGGTGAGGTCGAGGAGTTTATTGCCTATGTCAAGCAGAAGGTATTAGAAGGCGGCCTCAAGGATGAGAGCAGCATTCGCGGGTGCATCGAGGAGGCGCTGGACAAATACGATTTCTCCATGACGGATGAGGAAAAGGATGAGCTGACAGGTGTGCTGGTTAAGATCAGTAAGCTGGATATCGATGTCAACTCTCTGATCGATCAGGCGAAATCGCTCTATGATAAGATCAAAAATTCGGATGACGCGCAGGGATTTTTTGCGAAGATTTTCCAGGGGATCCGGGATTTCTTTAAGAGTATTTTTAACTGGTAATTGTCTGGCACCGGGAAACAGGTTTTTAGCGCTTTTGATGTTATAAAAAGAATCCCGCAGGGAGCAAGGTTTTTCAGTACTTGTTTTTCCTGCGGGATTTTTTGTGTTTTTCGTTCTCTTTTTCGTTATTTTTTGTTCCTTTTCACACCCGGGCTATCGCATTATATCTGGAAGAGCGCACGGCTGGAGGGACTGGCTGTGACCTACCCGGATACGGAAGCCATCTATAATGGCATGAGCGTCCAGGGGGGGGAAAGGTATCCGACATTGTGGCGGTGAACAATCTGAAACACGCATGGCAGTTTGTGCTGGGTACCCTGGATTACTCTGCGGATTATTCGTTTGTCTGTAAGATCAGCCAGTGTGTGGGCGGTGATAACCTGATCATCCGGGCCGGGTATCTGCGGAATGTGCCGTTGAGTATTGGCGGTACAACGTGGAATCCGGACATACCCATAGAATCCCAGATTAAAGAGGAAATGGCGGAGATCGGACAGATAGAGAGCCCGACAGACCGGGCATTGACCATGATGCGCTACCTTGTGCGCAAGCAGATGTTTCTGGACGGCAACAAAAGGACATCCATGCTGGCAGGCAACCATGTGATGATTTCAAACGGGTGCGGCATTATTTCTGTTCCCATTGAAATATAACATTTAAATAAAGTTGAGACAGGATAAGAATAACGGTCTGAAACCTTTCTGCTCTCAGACCGTTTGCAAAAGGCGTTGAAAGAATACACGATATGTTCTTTGTATGCTTCTGTGCA
>CASCGD010000163.1 GCA_949132985.1 uncultured Lachnospiraceae bacterium | reverse complement strand
AGGAGGAAAGCAAAATGCGGAGCATTTTTTAGCATGCTTTCCGACGACATGCCCGCGAGAGCAGGAAAGCAAAATGCAGAGCATTTTTTGGAATGCTTTCCTGCGATTTGCCCGTGAGCTATGCGAGCGGGCATTACCACAAGTGCGAACGGGCGCTACAATGATTAGGAGGAACAGTTATGACAAAAGAAATTTTACAGGCAATCAACGATAACATTTTTGCAGTCTGGTTTTTGATCGGCGCAGTGCTGGTTTTCTGGATGCAGGCGGGTTTTGCAATGGTGGAGGCAGGCTTTACCAGAGCGAAAAACTCGGGAAACATTATTATGAAGAATCTGATGGATTTCTGTATCGGAACCGTGATGTGGTTTATCATCGGTGCATCGCTCATGCTTCCGGCGGCCGAGGGTGGCAGTGACATTATGGGATTTATCGGAACGCCGGGCTTTGGCGTGTTTACGGATTACGCAAATTTCAGCTTTTCCGGTTTTGTGTTTAACCTGGTGTTCTGCGCGACGACCGCGACGATTGTTTCCGGCGCGATGGCGGAGCGCACAAAGTTTTTGACCTACTGTATTTACTCGGCGGTTATCTCAGGAATCATTTATCCGATTGAGGCGCACTGGACCTGGGGCGGAGGATTTCTCGTGAAGATGGGCTTTCACGATTATGCCGGTTCCAATTGCATCCACATGGTAGGAGGTATTTGTGCGCTGGTGGGTGCGGCGTTTTTAGGGCCTCGTATCGGAAAGTTTTCAAAGGACAAAGCGGGGAAGATCACGAAGGTCAATGCCTTTCCCGGCAGCAATCTGGTCATCGGCGCGCTGGGCGTATTCATTCTCTGGATGGGCTGGTACGGCTTTAACGGCGCGGCGGCAACCGACGTGCCCACACTTGGCTCCGTTTTTCTGACAACAACGGTGGCACCTGCGGTTGCGACGATTGTATGCATGGTTTTCACATGGATCAAATACGGCAAACCGGATGTATCCATGTGTCTGAACGCATCGCTGGCAGGACTGGTGGCCATCACGGCCCCCTGCGACGTGACCGACTGTGCGGGAGCGGCCATCATCGGCGCGGTATCCGGTTTGCTGGTTGTGTTCGGTATCTGGCTTCTGGACAATAAGCTTCGGGTGGACGATCCGGTGGGTGCCGTTGCGGTACATATGTTGAACGGTATCTGGGGAACGGTTGCGGTAGGACTGTTTGCGACATCCTCTGCACCGGGCTTTGAACTGGCAGGCATCAAAGAGGGATTATTTTACGGCGGCGGCTTCGCGCAGCTTGGGCTGCAGTTCTTCGGCATGCTTGTGACTGCGGGATGGACACTTGTCACGATCACACTCACCTTTATCGTATTGAAGAAAACCGTCGGGCTGCGGGTCAGCGAGGAGGAGGAAATCGTCGGACTGGATGCGTGTGAGCACGGTCTGCCCTCCGCATATGCAGGCTTCGCCATCAGTGATATGTCCATGACCGTGGATGTCAATGAAAACACGGATCTGGGCGTTTCCGATTACGCTAAGGCATCGCAGGCAAAGGTGGATGCAGCGGTTAAGGTGGTGTCGGAGACGGTTCCGGCTCTCTCCACCGGCATCCATAAGGTTGTCATCATCGCGAAGCTTTCTCGCTTTGACAAGCTGAAAAGAGCGCTCAACAATCTCGGCGTGACGGGTATGACGGTAGTCCAGGTGATGGGCTGCGGCGTGCAGAAGGGTGCGGGCGAGTACTACCGCGGCGTCGAGATGGACGCGACGCTGCTTCCGAAGATCAAGCTTGAGGTAGTGGTTGCAAAAATTCCGGTAGAGAAGGTGATCGAGACGGTGAAAAAGACACTCTATACCGGACATATCGGAGACGGAAAAATTTTCGTATACGATGTGGCAAAAGTTGTCAAGGTGCGCACCGGAGAAGAGAATACAGAAGCGCTGCAGGATGTGGAGTAAATGCTCATAGTGCGTTGTGCCAAAATGCTCCCTCATTCCTGAGTCCTGTTATCACGGAGCTGTCGCACTAAGAAACATGATACAAGATATC
>CASCGD010000162.1 GCA_949132985.1 uncultured Lachnospiraceae bacterium | reverse complement strand
CGGATATTCCCGTGATTTTTCTGACAGCCCGTGACGAGGCGGCGGACAAGCTGGCCGGGCTTGGTCTTGGTGCGGATGATTATATCGCAAAGCCTTTTCTGCCCCAGGAATTTTTACTGCGGGTCTATGCGGTCCTGCGCCGGTGCTACAAGGAGGACGCACCCCTTTTGAAACTGGATGGCTGTACGGTGGATTTCAGCCGGGCCGAAGTTGACAAGGGCGGTGAGATACTTCCCTTGACGGCGATGGAACACAGGCTGCTGGAAACCCTTGCGAAGAATGAGGGCCGCATTGTGACGGTGGACACGCTCTGTGAGGCCCTATGGGGCGACAATCCGTTTGGTTATGAAAACAGCTTGAACGCCCATGTGCGGCGCATCCGGGAGAAAATCGAGGCAAACCCGTCAAAGCCTGTTTCCCTGCTGACGGTCAAAGGGCTGGGCTATAAACTGCTGGCGAGGAAATGACCGATGAAAGCATTTGGAAAATATATTTCAAAATATCTGCTTTCCTTTTTTGCCTTTGCGCTGATTCTCCTGCTTGTCAACATTCTTGTGTATGCCTTGACATTCGGAGCTATCGTGTTCAGGGAATACGGTTTGGCATCTCCGGCAAATATGTTAGAGACTGTGGCCGCTGATCTGTCGGCGTCCGGCATATCAGAAAAAACGGAACAAGAGTTAAACGACAATCATATTTGGGCTATGCTGCTGGATGTAAACGGAACTTGTGACTGGTCTGTATCGTTGCCGGAGGAAATACCCACACGGTACACGATTCAGGATGTGGCCGTGTTCTCAAAAGGCTATCTGCAAGACTATCCTGTTTTTGTGCGGAATGTGGATGATGGCTTGCTGGTGCTGGGCTACCCAAAAGACAGCTTTATGAAACTGACGGGAAATTATTTTCCGATACAAGCCATCAGGATTATCCCGCCTTTTGTAACTGGCATCTTGGCGGCAGACATAGTGGTTCTGTTTTTGGTCTACTGCTTCTCAAAACGAAGAATTGCCAGAAATACGGAGCCGATTATGGCCTCAATCAAAACACTGTCTGCTGGCAAACCTGTTGATTTGTCCATTCGAGGCGAGTTGTCGGAAATTGCGGACAGCGTCAACCAGGCCTCCCGGGTGTTGAGCAGACAAAACCAGGCCCGTGCCAATTGGATCAGCGGCGTTTCCCATGATATACGCACACCGCTTTCTATGATTATGGGGTATGCCGAACGGATTGCCAGTGACAGGCTCGCCAGCGGAAACATTCAGCAGGAGGCAGAAATCATTCGGGCGCAGAGTGCAAAAATCAATGACTTGGTGCAGGATTTGAATTTGGTATCGCAGTTGGAATATGAAATGCAGCCGCTTCATAAAGAGCCGGTACGCCTGTCCAAACTGCTGCGCTCCTATGCGGCGGATTTGCTCAATGCTGGTATCGCCTCAAAATACACGGTAGAAACGGAAATTCTGCCGAGTGCCGAAACTGTGGTTATAGAATGTGACGCACGGCTGATCTCTCGGGCAATCAACAATCTGGTACAAAACAGCATCTATCACAATCCGCAGGGATGCAATATTTTCCTGTCCCTTGACTGTTTTCAGGCAGATATTTCTATCACAGTCGCGGACAACGGCGTGGGTTTGTCTGCCGAAAAGCTGCGGGATTTGGAAGAAAAACCGCATTACATGGAAAGTACTGACGAACGGCTGGATCTGCGGCATGGACTGGGTCTGCTGTTGGTAAGGCAAATTGTGGAGGCACATGGCGGGAGAATGAAGATTGAAAGTGCGGAACAAAGTGGGTGTCGAACAGTTTTGACTTTAAAATGTAGAAAATTGTGATATACCAAAGCAAAAAAACTTTTGTCTGTGACATTTCTGTGAGAATTGGCTGTTATAATAGCGGCATCACAGAAAGGATGGTGCAAACCATGAGTATTTTGCAGACAACCGACCTCAAAAAATACTGCGGCACGGAGCTGAACATCACAAAGGCGCTGGACGAAGTAGTATGTCTGCTGGCCCTGGGGGACAAGCTGAACAATATGCCCAACAATCTGTCCGGGGGACAGCAGCGTGTCGCCATTGCCCGCGCTCCCGTTTCCAAGCCTGCCATCGTTTTGACCGGCAACCTGGACAGCCAGACAAGCGGCGATGTACTGGGCCTTTTGAAAGCAACCAGCAGCAAATTCCATCAGACGCTGGTGATGATCA
>CASCGD010000161.1 GCA_949132985.1 uncultured Lachnospiraceae bacterium | reverse complement strand
GGCTCCTGAAAATGACGGCGGAAACATTTCACCAGACCCTGATCATGATTACACATAACCAGGAGCTTGCCCAGCTTGCGGACCGGATGTTGCGCCTGCGGGACGGGAGGATTGTGGACGAATAGCGAATACAAAATGGAGCGTTCCGTAAAAAGCGGGACGCTTTTTTCTGCTGTTCCCGGAATTGGCCGGATGACTTGCAGCAAGTGTATGGCACCGTCTAAACAACATTTATGCAACGTTACAAAAATGTACCTTTTCTGTACCTTCACTGTAACATTGGGATGTTATGATATCAGTCAGTAAGAACAATTATGAAATCACATACATCGGAGGTAAAGACCCATGAGAGAAATGTTGAAAACCCTCAACCGCCGCATCTTTGCGGCCAACAGGCTGCAGAACCTGATCGCGGTGCTGGCCATCGCTTTGACTGCGGTTTTATTTACATCGGTCACGACGATCGGCATGGGAGTATCGGAATCCATGGCCGTCACCATGCAGATGCAGAAGGGCAGCAAGTCGGACGGCGATTTTCGAAATATGACGGCCGAGCAGTTTGAAATGCTGCAGCAGGCGGATTTTGTGGAGTCCGCCGGGCTGAGGATGCCGATCACCTTTTTGTCAAATACAAAACGCCACAATGTAGAATTTGAGGTGCGGGATCAGGTTCAGGCGGATCTGACATTCAGCAGCCCCACCCATGGCAGGGCGCCGGAAGCGGAAAACGAGATCGTGGCCTCGGATCTGGCGCTGATGGATTTGGGCGCAGAGCTGGAGACGGGCGCAGAGGTGGAGATTGATTTTACAGTCCGGGGAGAGGAATACCATCTCACAATGGTGGTATCCGGATGGTATGAAGCCATAGGCGACCAGATGAGCACGATGTGGGCGGGAACGGCATTTCGGGACGCCCATCCGGAGATTTTCCGATTCACCTATGACCAGGACAGAGAACTGGCAGGAACATATTTTTCTGATTTTACCGCAGACAGCGCAGTTGGGCTGCAGGATAAGATGGAACAGTTTGCCGTCCAGATGGGCGGCGACCCGTATGATATCAATGCGGACAATTCCCTTCCGGCGGTGGTCAATACCGTGACCAATCCGATTCCGGATATGGAACTCATTGCCATGGCAGCCGTGCTCGTCGTTTTGTTTACATTCTGCGGCTATCTTCTGATCTACAATGTATTTGATATTGCGGTGATGAAGGAAATCCGCCGCTACGGGCTTTACCGCACCATCGGGATGAGCAGGAAGCAGGTAAAGGGACTGATCAACCGGCAGGCATTCTGGCTGTCCTGCACGGGAATCCCGCTGGGGGAGGTGATCGGTTTCTTTGTGGGAAAATCGGCGCTGCCGATGATTATGGGGCTTATGTCGATTGAGTACAGCAATGTTGCCATAGAAGTATCCCCTTCGCCGTTCATTTTCCTGGGGGCTGCATTGTTTACGGCGTTGACAGTGATTTTGAGCACCCGCAAACCGGTTCGGATCGCGGCCAATATTCCTCCGGTGGAGGCATTTCGGTATGTGGAAAACAATGTGGGAAACGGCTCCAAAAAGCGCGGAAAAAAAGCAGCGGCCCGGAAACAGTCCATGCCCGGCGCAGATCTTTCACATCTTGCATGGTTTAATCTGGGGAGAAATAAACGCCGCAGCGCATTTATCGTCATATCCCTGACCCTTTGCGTGACATTGCTCAACTGCGTCGGAACGGCGGCCGGCAGCATGGATGTGGAAAAACAGGTAAACTTTATGATACGGACGGATTTTGCCGTGACCGGTGCGGAAACCGGAAATATTTTGAAAGGCTTCCGGTTCCGGGAGAACGCGGTGGAGCCGTCGGTGATGGCGGCAATCGAGTCTCAGCCCGGGGTGAAGGATGCCGTGCCTGTCTATAAAAATACGGCGGAAGATACAAATGTGACTTATGAGTTCGGCAGGGATATTTCGGCTGAGGAATATATTCATGAAGAAACAGAGATTCCGTTTCGCTGTGACAGAGAGGGCTTCACCTTTGGACTGGGGGATGACGGGCGGCCGCTCTGCAATGTTTACGGGATGGAGGAAAGTACAGTTGCCCGGATGGATCTGCGGGAGGGGGAGACCGACGCCCGCGCCCTCTATGAGAAAATGATGCGCGGGGAGGGGATTCTGGCAGGGATAAATACCGACCGGGCGGATATGTCCCTGATGGAGGATTTTGATTTCATCCAGGTGGGCGACATGATCACGGTTTACAAGGACGGACAGAAGGCGATGGAGCTGCCTGTATTGGCGAAGGCCGCTCTGAACGGGGATGACCAGGAAATCGGCGTTTCCGTTAACGGGCCGACAAAGGTTGGCGGAGACGGGCTGTTCCTGTATTTGCC
>CASCGD010000160.1 GCA_949132985.1 uncultured Lachnospiraceae bacterium | reverse complement strand
GGCATGTCGTCGGAAGGCATGCAAGAAAATGATTTCATCATTTTGCCTTCCTCCTCACTTCACGACTGTCCTGTTTTTTCGCTCTTCCTTTGCCATGATAATGACGATCGCCAGAAGAATCATGCCTATGATACAGTCCTGGAGTGTTGAATCCAGGCCGTTTGTCATAACGCCGCTTACAATCATGGAAATCAAAAACTCCGCCGCGGCAATCGAGATGACAGGATTGACATATTTCTTAAAGGCAAGCCCCACGAAGCATCCCATGATCGGCTGAAAATTCCTTGCCATACTGCTCATCCCCTGAACAGGAATCATCGTCGAGGTATAGCTGATGGTCAGCATGCCCGTCAGTCCGGCAAAAACGCCGCAGAGCAAAAACCCGAGGAACTTGTATTTTTCCGTATTTACACCCATATTTTTTGCCATGGACTCGTTTTTCCCGATAGCGCGGATATACACGCCCATCCTGGTCTGATTCATAAGAAACATGGCAAACAAAAATGCGATCAGCGCAACACACAGATTCCAGGGAGCCTGCCCCAAAATCTTCATGTCGTAAGCCAGCTTGTTTGTGGACTCCCCCGCGATAAACACGCCGATGCATTCATAGATCATCATCAGGCCCACGGTGACGATAATCGACGGAATCCGAAATTTTAAATAAAACGCCCCATTCACCACGCCGATGACGGCGCCGACCAGAAGGCATCCCAGCACAAGCCCGGCGTACCCGTATATATGGCTCAGCTTGCATCCCACCAGCGCGCTCAGTATTAAATTCGCTCCGAGGCTGAAATCAAACAGTCCCATTGCTATGATAAAGTAGCACCCGCACCCCGCGATGGAGTAGATCAGGCTTTGCTGAAACAATATAAACACACTCTGGGGGCTGCCGAATCTTGTAGGTTCAAGCAAATAAAAGATCAGATATACCAAAACGATAATGCCCAGGAGAACTGATATTCCCGCGATTTTTTTCTTTCTATGCACAGCTTCCTCCTTTGTTTTTTCAACGGATGTCCGCAGGTATCCAAAATCAGTTTTCAGATACCTGCATGTCCCGGTCATCACACAGTGCTACTTGTCATGTCTCTCGATCACGTTTTCCAGAGATAAATCTTTTGCCGCATTGTACAGATTCTCAAACTTAAATTCAGGATTGTGCGTGATGCTAAGCGCCCGGATTTCCTCCTCATTGAAAGGCGGCTCCTCACCTCCGAACCACTTGTCAAACAGTTGGGAGTCCTCATAGGAGGTCAGATAAATCATGTTGTTATTGACCTCAAGCGGCAGCTCGGAATCCTCAAACGCACCGGAAAGATAATTGTAGGCGAGCATGAAGGAGAAGAACGGATCACACCAGTGTCCTCCGGCGATCATCCCCAGTCTGCCTTCCTGCAGATCCTGTGTCTGCTCATCATAGAAATCCACGGTGGAGAGCAGGACATCCTTTGTTTTTCCGTATCTGTCCAGCGTATTCTGAATGGCGTAAAACGCCTCTCCGCTTCCTCCTGCCACAGCGATTCCGTCCATCTCCGGATATGCCGCAAGATAATTCTCCGTCACCTCCGAAGCCGTCTCTCCCGTTGTGACATCCCAGGTAGACGCTACGACATTCACGCCCGTCTCCTCAAACGCATCCTCAAAGCCCTTCTGGCGCGCCTCTGCGGTGATATCGCCTACCGTAAAATTCGTGATGCCGACGTTTTTGCAGCCTTCCTCCGCCATCTTTTTTCCTAAGGTATAGCAAACCGTGTACTCATCCTCGTGCACCTGTCCGCCATATCCCGGAGAGGACATGATCTCATCCTTTACGGTCTCGTCGCTGATCGTGCGGAAAAACTGGAAGATCTTTCCGTTATGTTTCTCAGCGATCTCCACCATTTTTAAGAGCTGCGTATCGGTAGAGTTGCATACAATGACTGCCTGGCATCCGGATGAAAACAAATTTTCCACATCCGTGATCGCCTGCTCCGCATCCCAGTCGTTCGATACGTACTGTATCTCGCATCCCACTGCGTTCGACGCATAATCCAGCATTTCCTTTATGTCCACACCCAGAGGCATCGTCCAGTCAAAAAACTCGGCGCCGATTTTGATGTCCCCGCCGCCCGGCTGTGCGTCTTCACCCTCCGGCGTCTCATTGTCAGCCGCTTCACCGTCATCCGGCGCATTGTCGGATGTCTCACCGTCCGATTCCTCGTCGGGACTTTTTTCCGGTGCGGGTGCGGTGCCGCAGCCCGCCAGAAGCAGAGTCATCATCATGAGTACTGCGAATATACGCTTCATTAACTTCTCTCTTTTCATCCTTTTCATGTTCATTCTCCTTTTCAGCTTGTATTTTATTTTATCCTTATTTTGTCAAACATGTATTTTATTTTTTGTTCCCTCCTCCTTTCTTTCTTCATT
>CASCGD010000159.1 GCA_949132985.1 uncultured Lachnospiraceae bacterium | reverse complement strand
TATTGTGCCTGCTCCTATGCCAAAGTGGATTATTCCAGGTTTATGAATGCTGCCGCATACATGGCATTGAAGCTGATCCCGGAAAACCTTAGGACACCGCCCGTCTTCCTGTGCATGGATGATACCATAGTCTTCAAGTGCGGAAAGAAATTTGAGGATCTCTCAAAACTCTTTGACCATTCCGCGCATAACGGCAGTGGCTTTAGGTTTTCAAAAGATTTGCTTGACAATCCTTTGTCTGCAAGTGTATTCTGTTTTTGAGTGTAAGCGTATAAAAGTTTTAGCCGGTCATTTTGGCGGGCATGGATCGCTGTTAAGATTCTGCATTTTAAATATTACTATGGCGGTTAAATATCAATGAATTTTACGCAGAATAAATTTTTATTCTGCAAGGCAAAAGATTGAGCTGCAGCGATTGATGACAACGTAGCAGATAGAAATTGATACAAGTAAAAACGTCGATATTTAACCGCCGTAGTAATATAATCAGACAGGAAAGACAAGCCGGAGGAGCGTATACAAAGAGGTATTCCCTGACGGACAAAACCGCCGGGGTAGTACCTTTTTTGGCACTGTACGGGGATTTCGGGCGGCAGGTGATGTGACAAAAAGGAGGAGATAACGAAATTGAAAAAAACATCGGAAAATATTTTGGAGTTTCAGCATCTCTCTCGCACTTTTGCGGACGGTTTTACGGTGGTGGATGATTTTAACCTCAGCATTAAGCGCGGAGAGTTTGTTACGTTTTTAGGGCCCTCGGGGTGCGGCAAGACGACGACCTTGCGCATGCTCGCGGGCTTTGATGCGCCTACAGGCGGTGTCATTCTTTTAAACGGTGAGGATATCACGAAGCTTCCGGCGAATGAGCGGCCGATCAATACGGTTTTTCAGCGGTACGCTCTTTTTCCGCATTTGAATATTTTTGACAATATTGCCTTTGGGCTGAAGCTGAAAAAGCTTCCGAAGGCTGAAATTATAAAGAAAGTAAAGCGCGCCCTGGAGATGGTGGATTTAGAGGGCTTTGAGACGCGGACGATCCAGACGCTCTCCGGCGGACAGCAGCAGCGCGTTGCGATTGCGCGGGCTATCGTGAACGAGCCGCAGATTTTGCTTCTCGATGAGCCGCTGGGTGCCCTTGACTTAAAAATGCGCAAGGAGATGCAGCTTGAGCTGAAAGGTATGCATGAAAAGCTCGGCATCACCTTTATTTATGTGACTCATGACCAGGAGGAAGCGCTGACCATGTCCGACAAGATCGTTGTCATGGCGGAGGGAAAAATTCAGCATGTAGGGACTCCGGAGGATATTTACAACGAGCCGAACAACGCTTTTGTGGCGGATTTTATCGGTGAAAGTAATATTTTTAATGGTATCATGACCGGTCCGTTAAAGGTGCGCTTCTGCGGCACCGAATTTGCCTGTGTGGATGATGTGGCCCACGGGACGATGGTGGACGTGGTGGTGCGCCCGGAGGATATTCTGATTACAAAGCCGGAGGAGGGCATGATCACCGGGGAGGTCATCAGTGTCATTTTTAAGGGTGTGCACTACGAGATCACGGTGCAGTCAGGAAAAAACGAGCTGGTGATTCAGTCAACGAAAAAAGCACAGAGCGGTGCTAAGGTGGGACTTTCGGTGGAGCCGGAGGGCATTCATCTGATGCAGGCGGAGCACTCCCTGAACAAACTGGAATCGGGTGTGGATGAGCACTATCGTCTGACGGTTTTAGGCGGTGCGTTAAATTGCGATGTAAAGCTTTTGATTCCTGGTGCGAAGGAGGAGGGCGGCGTGCTCTTTGACGCTCACGGCAACGAGATCGATTACCACAGGCTTAAGGTGAACATTGCCATTAAGCCCCGGGATATCAAGATGAGTGATGACGAGAATGAGGGGCTTGTGTGCGGGCATATCAGCAACCTGATTTACATCGGCGACCATTACCGTTATGTGGTGCGTACCGAGGAGGAGATTGATTTTATCGTGAGCGACGAGGATCTCTGGAATATGGGCGACTATGTCAGCCTGATCATACCGGAGGATAAGCTGAAATTTACACTGAAAAGATAGAAGGTAATTGTGAAGAGAGAAACGGAACAATTACATATAGCGGGAGAAAGAGATGAGAGGATTCCATTTTTCCAGAAAGCAGCTGGCGGTTCCCTACGGGATTTTTTTGACCTGTTTTGTTGCGCTGCCGCTGCTGGTCATTATTTATTATGCATTCACCGATGGAAAGGGGCGGTTTTCCCTTGCAGGCCTCACGGGATTTTTTACAAGTCCGAATACGATAGGGACGCTTTTGTACAGCTTTGCAATTGCGGTTGTGACGACCTGCGTCTGTCTGCTTCTGGCGTATCCCCTGGCCTATATTCTGGCACAGAGCGCCTGGAGGCAGAAAAACGTGATTCTCGTCATGTTTGTGCTGCCCATGTGGATCAATTTTACGCTGCGCATCACGGCGCTTAAGGAAATTTTGACCTTGATCGAGGGCAATTTGGCGTTTTATCCCTTTTTGAACTCTGTCATCGGTATGACTTATGATTTTTTGCCGTTTATGATACTTCCCATGTATACCACCTTAAGCAAGCTGGATACAGCCTTTTGGAGGCGGCGGCGGATTTGGGG
>CASCGD010000158.1 GCA_949132985.1 uncultured Lachnospiraceae bacterium | reverse complement strand
CCAAATGGGCGCATCCATCCAGACAGAAAACAGACGCCAAATTCACGATCCATATTGTTATAACATCGTCCCTTTACAGTAATCCATCCGCAACATAAGGAGCAATAGTGCTGCCGCACACGGGTGGAGAAACGAGAAAAGCAGCCGTGGCAGGCTGTGAAAAAATCTAACAATGAAAAGGAGATATGGGAATGAATAAGGTAATTTTAATTGGGAGGCTTACCAGGGATGTTGAGATGAAATATTCCACAAACAACGATACTGCAATTGCAAGGTATACACTGGCAGTGAACCGTCCGTTCAAGCGGGAGGGCGAGCCGGAAGCGGACTTCCTGCCATGCGTAGCTTTCAATAAGACGGCGGAGTTTGCGGAAAAGTACCTTGCCAAAGGTATGCGCGTCGCAATCGAAGGGCGCATCCAGACTGGAAGCTATACTAACAGTGAAGCAAAGAAGGTCTATGTTAGCGAAATCGTGGTAGAACGCCAGGAGTTCTTAGAGAAGAAAATCAGGAACAGCCAGCCAGAGGCTAATGCAGCCGCAAATAACAGCGGAAACGCCTTTATGGACATCCCAGATGGCATCGACGAAGAATTACCGTTTAATTAAGTGGAAAGCGCTTCCCCGCCCGCAGGCAGGGAAGCGCTTTCCAGTATAGAATCTTTACATGGGAAGGAGAAAAAAGATGGAACGAGACACAGCGAAAAAATTCTGGCGAACCTATTTTAAGATTGCAAACAACGGCTATGCAGACGCGAATATGCCGAATCCGGCGATTGACTTCACCGCGAGGGCATATGCCGGGGATTTTGATGAAATTTCAGACAGCGAATATGAGCGTAAGAGCTGCGATATGGATGACCTCTGCTCGTTCTGGGAGGGCAGGAAGATGGAGGCGGCAGGGGCTGTCCTGCTCAAAGCCATAGAGAAGACGGACATCCCCGATTCTGCCATTGACGGCATATCCAGAATCCTTGCGGATGCGTCCGTAAGGACGGGCTACTGCCCCCAAGAGCAGGAATTGGACGAAGGCGCTTTCCAGCCCGGTTTGGGCTTTCCGCCTGCATATGGGATGAAGAACCCAATCAGCAGCCCCCACGAAATTTATGATTACCTTAATAAGAATATTTACGGTCAGGATGCGGCGAAAAGAGCCGTTTCCATGCTTATGTTTCATCATTTAAACGGCAACAAAAGGAATATCGTCATGGCAGGGAAAAGCGGCTGCGGGAAGACCGAAATCTGGAGGGCTTTGTCAAAGAGATATGGTTTCATACGCATTATAAACGGTCCGCAATTAAGCTGCGACGGATGGAAGGGGAGCTTTCATCTGAAAGATATTTTCTGGGATGAGCCGAAGGAAACGGCGGAACACCTGGTTATCGTGGTTGACGAGGCGGACAAGATGCTGGAACCCGCCATTGCTTCCGGCGGCACAGACGTTGCAAGGAGGGTTCAGAACGAATTACTAAAGCTGATGGACGGGGACACGCTGACATTTGTAAGCGATAACAATAACGACAAAAGCAGGAAAATCACCGTGGACTGCTCCGGCGTCTCCGTGGTTCTCTGCGGCAGCTTTGAAACCATGCTCCAGACGAAAACGGATTCTTCTAGCAGTATTGGCTTCCTGCAATCAGAGAAAAGAGAAAGCCGGATTGGGGAATGCAATGAAAAAGACTTGATTAAATACGGGAATGTAAGGCGTGAGATTGCGGGGAGAATCAACCAGATAGTAACGCTTGACGCCCTCACCGCCGCCGACTTTGAAGCCATCCTTGACAGCGGGATTTCGCCTATTCTGAAGCTTGAAAAGGCTCATAAAGTTTCGCTGTCCGTGGACGCAGCCACGAAGAAAAGGCTTGCCACTGAAGCCGCTGAGAGCGGTCTTGGGTGCCGATTTTTAAGATCCACTCTGCAATCCATCCTTGACGCCCAGATGTTCAACAAGCCGGAAGCAAAAGCATTCAGCCTGAGTTACGAATAGCATAAAGGTTATTTACCCACACTGTCCTATCATACCTGCCCACTGTCCTGTAAAAAGGCTATGGGACAGCAGATAGGACAGTGCGTTTTCTTCCCATAAATGGGGATTTTTTACAGGGAAACGGGGGGCTGCTGTCCCACTGTCCTATGAATCCAAATATTATTGTAAATTCTGTTTGGTTCTTAATTATAGTAAGAAGTAATGTTTCATTTTACAGGACAGTAGGACAGTGAGGGCGTAAAAGTGATGATATATGGGGAGATTCCTGCTGTCCCATAGTGGAATCATAGGACAGTTTACAGGACAGTGGATAGGACAGCGTGGGTGTGTAAAAGAACTTCTCCCTCTTTAGCGTTTCCGGCGGCATTTTTGAGGTAAATTAAAGACCATTTTCAGCATAACTTTTGGACATTCCAAAGCCTATTTCTGGCATGTTTTATAAACATTTTGTAGTCTATTTCCGGCATATTTTATAATCATTCCGCAGCCTATATTTGGAGCGTATAAGGGGCATTTTTTGCCCGCATTATGCCCATTTTATATATAAAAATGGATTATTATGGCATTATCCTTATTTGGGCGGATCGTGGGCTAAAAACGCCCCTTATACGCTCCCAGAATTGACCTTATAATGCCACCAGGAATTAAATAGCCATGCTCCGGGCTTAGAGTGCGCCGGATTTGGGCTTTTATCTGGACAAAAAATGCGCCCAGTCAGATATACATTATGCCCACATTTTTACAGAAAAAGAAAGACGCCCGGTTCAGTGGGCGTCCCTCTTTATT
>CASCGD010000157.1 GCA_949132985.1 uncultured Lachnospiraceae bacterium | reverse complement strand
AAGTCTATTATACCAGATGTTGAAAATATCAACAACTTAATTTGTGCCATACTAGAAACAAAAACCTAAATAAAACAGTTAATAACAACAAAGAATACGACGAGTTTACATGACAAAAGACCTCCGGCAGTCTACAGATCAAGAGAATGCGCGGAGGTCGCTTTGTATCTTTTTAAAGAACAGTTTTTAAGACGATGCCTGGAGCATAATCACCTTTATCGGCATGATGTCTAATTAGCAGATCAGTGCAGTTACCGCGCCTCACCCGCGTGCGGGATATTGGTGTGCTCCGAGATCTCCCTGCTGATTGTACACAGGTCATCCACCGATAGTCCATGAATGTCTGAATGGCCGGTGATCCGTGCAAAGGTTTTTAACTCCTCGGCGGAACATCTCAGATAATTTTCCACCCGCTTTGCGGAGGCGTCGATGTGCAGTCTTTCACGCAGCTTTTCATCCTGCGTGGCTACGCCGACCGGGCACATACCGCTGCCGCAGATACGGTATTGCTGGCATGCGGCGGCTACCATTGCCGCGGAAGCCACCGCGACGGCGTCCGCGCCCATGGCAATCGCTTTTGCAAAATCGGAGGATACCCGCAAGCCCCCTGTGATGACCAGATCGATATCGGAACCGATAGAATCCAGATATTTTCTCGCGCGGTGGAGCGCATAGAGCGTCGGTACGCTGGTGGAGTCCCGGATGATGGCGGGGGATGCGCCCGTCGCGCCGCCTCTGCCGTCTATGGTGATGAAGTCGGGTTCCGCGTAGACACAAAACTCCAAATCCTTTTCAATGCGCCCTGCGGCGATTTTAATACCAATTGGTCTGCCGTCGCTCAGCATCCGCAAATCTGCTACCACGCCCTTTAAGTCGTCAGCACTGTTGATGCGGGGGAATTTCGAGGGACTGATGACATCTTCACCAAGCGGTTTGTTGCGGATTTTTGCAATCTCCGGGGTCACCTTGCTGCCCGGCAGATGCCCGCCCATGCCCGGCTTCGTTCCCTGGCCGATTTTGATCTCAATGGCGTCTGATGTTTTCAGATTCTCTTCGGTAACGCTGTACAGGTTGGGGACATACTCAAATATGTACTTGTACGCCGCCGCCTTTTCCTCCGGGAGAACGCCGCCTTCTCCGCTGCACATTGCCGTCCCAGCAGCGGCGCTTCCCTTTGCCATTGCGATTTTGGTCTCCCGGGAGAGGGCGCCGAAGGACATATGGGAGATATAGACCGGCATGGAGAGCGTCATCGGCTTTTTCGCGTGCTTTCCAATTACGGTCTGCAGGGACACCTCGTCGTGTTCATTTAAGGGCATCGGATTTAGCTGCGCGCCAAGAATCAGCACGTCGTCCCAGTTCGGCATCTTCATCCGCGTGCCCATTGCCTCAATCGCTGATTTTCCCGTGACTGCCATCTCATGAATCTCTTTCATGTAGCGGTAATCGCTGTCTGTCTTTCTCGTCTCTTTCGGGTAACTTAAGTCTGAATCCCCGGTCTCTGCGCACGCGCCCTCATTTTCTGGTGCAGCGCAGGCAGAAACAGGTTTTTCGGGTTCCAACGCCTTGAATTTTTCCGGCGGCTGTTTGCAGATGGGACACTCCGTCAGCTCGGAGAAGGTTTTTCCTTCTTTTTCCTCATCGTACTCGTACCCGCATACACTGCATTTGTAGATCATTGCAAAGCCCTCCTTTGTATTTTCTGCATTTTGTAAAGCAACACGTCAAAATTAGAATTATTCTAATTATAGTATAGCTGCACGGTTTTGTCGAGGGCTGGATTTGCATGAAAAGAATGCCGGCATTATCTTGCCGGCATCTTGAAGTCCGCGAGCGCGCGGTTCAAATAATCATTAAAAGGTTTCATCGCCTCAAAAATCTGCACCATTTTCGGCAGGAATGTGCCGATCTCAAGGAGATCCTGATCGTTTACCGGGTATTCGAGATACCAGCTCTTATATTTCAGGTATTCGGCATGCGGGTGTTCTTTTTCATAGCCTGCAGGCACATTTTTGAGAGCGGTTCCCTGTACCGTGAAATATTTCGTAAAGGAGTCAGCATGGATAATCTGGTCCCACTCGTCGGGGCGCTGCACGATATAGTCCCGTATCATGGTGGTGGCGTCCTTGAACATGTCAGCAAAAAGCCCGCCGCCTAAAAAGGACTCATTGCCGGGTTTTATCATCAGATAGTATCCAACCGGGACCGGCAGCTTTCCCATGGCGCCGATATGGGCGCGGAAGGCGGGATTGTAGGGTGATTTGTCGTGGCTGAAACGGGTGTCCCGCACCAGCTTGAAGGTGAGGTCCTTCGGCACATTCTGAATGATGCTGCCGTCTGTTTTTCCGATTGCAAGAATCAGTTCCTGTACCAGCTCTTCAAACTGTGCGTTTGCTTCCTTGTATTCTGCCTTATGTTGATGATACCACTCCCGGTTGTTGTTTTCCTTTAATTCGGATAAGTATTTGAAAATCAGTTCCGTGTTCATTATTTCCTCCGATTTCTTTTTCCATGTTCTTATGTGTCAGAATTTTTGTGCGTGTCACTTTATGCTACGCGTTTTTTACGACAGACAGAGAAGTTGAGTTCAGGAATTTTTCATAAACTGTCTGGTCTGCTCCGGAGTTGCATAGAGTCTGGCGAACGAAAAATGCTGCGCAAGATCGTCGATCTCTTCCATTGCCTCCTTCACGTCAAGCATGGTCTTTCTTGCGATTTCCTCTGCCGCGGTGTAGTCCTGATGCGACGGATCGATCCTGTGGTTTTGAATCGCGTAATTGATCCGGTTCGCGCACCGGCATGTCCCTTTTCCGTACTCGCCGCAGTATTCACTCAGGAAATCCGCCATCTTTTTGCGGATACGGGAGAGACGTTGACGGTATGCTTCCGGCGAAATCCCCAAAATTTCCCCGGCTATGCGGCTGTCTGCCTGAAACATGGTCCCAAGAACAAAAATCAGACGGCTGTCTGTGTCGAGACATTGCAGCATCACATTGGTGCAGGAAAGCTTCAGCTCTTCCGCCAGAACAGTCTTTTCCACATTCTGCGTCAGATGATGATATGACAAAAGGACGTAAAGCCAAGTGATTTTTTTCGGCATCCATAGGACAATATGAAGTGACCCCACATTTGTAGCAACGTGGATTTACCTGTATACT
>CASCGD010000156.1 GCA_949132985.1 uncultured Lachnospiraceae bacterium | reverse complement strand
TTTAAGATCTGTGTCTGTACTTTATAGATAGCTAGGTTCACTGATGTAACAGTGTAGTAATATCTAAAAAGAAAGATGAACAGTAAAATGCAATAGGGTGAATGAATATAGCAAAAAGCCCAGTGCCACGAGATGACTCTAAGGCTTTTGGGGAAGCAATCCTTTCGTAATGCACGCGCCGATTTTGCCGTTTTTCACGTCCTCTGTCATGCGGGAGTAGGCAGAACGGTCAAAAAACCTGCCGCTTTCGTCGTCGTCAATGTAGTGCCGGATAACCACCATCCGAACCGTGCTTGGCATTTTAGGCCCGCTGCCTGAATATTGCATTCTCTGAAAAACAGTGGTATGATTTTGGCTAGAGTGCAAAAGGTCAATCGAAGGAGTGCGTATGAGACAGTTTCAGATTGCATATCATGGGGCGGAGAGCTTTCTTGGAGAATTACAGAATTTTAAAAGGATGTACGATGTACCGGGAAATTGTAAAATGCTGTTCCAGATCTTTTCGGAGTATCTGGAGGAGCCGGTGGTGTCAGCCATCGGCCGTGCGATCGGGCAGGTATTTCCGGGTATTGCCTATATTGGCTGTTCCACCGGCGGCAATCTGGTCGACTGCCGGTTTTCGTCGGGAATCTCGATCGTGGCAACACTTTTTGAGTGCGGGTCCACGAAGCTTGAGGTTTATCAGTATGACGCCAAGGCATTACCTTTGGATGAGATTGCGCAGGCAATTGTACAAGAGACGAGGAAGCATGCCTGGGTGAAGGCGGTGGAACTGTATGTCACCATGCCAGACTGTCCGTATACGTGCTTCTGCGACGGGTTAAAGGATATCCGCCCAGATGTACAGATTTTTGGCGGGATTGCGTGCAATGGCGATATCACATATAACGGGTCATGTGTCTGCTCCTCTGTGGGCGGGTTTTCGAAGAACTCGGTGTTAGCTGTTTTTTACGGTGGAGAAGATTTTCATGTCGATTCCGTCAGGGTTTCCGGATGGAAGCCCTTCGGAAAGAAATTTGGCGTGACAAAATCGGATGGTGTTCTTTTACAGGAATTAGACGGGGCTTTGGCTTATGACGTTTACCGGAAATATTTAAACATTAAAAATGACAAAAACTTTTTTTATAATACGCTGGAATTTCCGCTCTTGTATGAATATAACGGTGTGTCGCTGCTAAGTGTCCCGACGGCGAGTAATGAGGATGGTTCGCTTGTGATGTCTTCGGAAATGGAAAACGGAGGTACGGTTCGGATCTGCTACGGCGACCCGAAGACGATTCTGGAGCTGATTTTGCGGGACGGGGAGCGCATCTGTGAATTTGCACCGGACATTCTGCATGTTTTTTCCTGTGTTGCAAGACGTACCTTCTGGACCTCTAACGATCCGGCATACGAGCTGGAGGTATTCAGAGATATCGCTTCATCCGTCGGATTCTTTTCCGGGGGAGAGTTTATGCGGACGGACAGCCGTTTACAATCGCATAATGTAGCGCTTGTGATTGCGGCGATGCGTGAGGGCGAGAGGCAGAAAGCGGAGACGAAAATGCCGGAGGTAAAAATGAGGGAGCTGTCGCGAATACCGCTGGTCTCGCGGCTTGCGACGTTTATCAGCGCCACTTCGCTGGAGCTGGAGCAGATGAACCGGGAGCTGGAGCAGGCAAACAGGAATCTTAAGGCGGCAGTCATCACCGACGGTCTGACCGGACTTTACAACCGTGCGGAGATTCAGCGGCGGATTGAGGGCAGCCTTGCCCGGGTGGGGAGCAAAAAGTTTTCGCTTGTAATGCTGGATATCGATAATTTTAAACAGGTAAACGATACCTACGGGCATCAGAAGGGAGACCGGGTCATTATTACCCTGGCCAATCTTCTGCACGAGGTGCAGCAGCACTCGTTGGAGCGATATTCGGCGGGACGATGGGGCGGTGAGGAGTTTATGCTGCTTTTAGTGGATGCGGACTGCGCCGCCGCTTCCGCTATAGCGGAGAAAATTCGCTGCTGCTTTGCAGAAACGACCTTTTTGTCTATGCGTTCACAGACGATCAGCGTCGGCGTGACGCAGGCCAGTGAGGATGATACCATCGACATGCTCTGCACGCGTGTGGATACCGCTTTGTATCAGGCGAAAAGGAGTGGGAAAAATAAGGTGGTGGTTGCATAGCATGCAGCATAAGTGATTGCTTGTCGGTGATGACGCAGAGCTTTTCAAGATGCTGTCCGGATATTTTACGGCGAGAGGTTATAAAATTTTGACGGCAAAAAGCGGCAGAGGGGCGTTGGAGCAGGTGAAGCGTCGGCCGGACCTCATTTTGCTAGATATCAATATGCCGGACATGGACGGGCCGTCGATGTGTCGTCAGGTGAGAGGAGCGGTATCCGCGCCGATTTTGAACTGGAGTTAACTGAAGTATCTGCAGCTCGGATGTTATGCAGAATAATATGCAAAGATGGAATTTGCGTCATATGGTTTTGATGTCTATACTTCTGAGGTGGATGATCACGGCGTGGACTTTGTGGCAAAATATAACGGGGCCTTTTATGAAATCCAGGTAAAGGCAGTGCGTCTTGATAATTATATGTATATCAGGAAGGACAAGATTATGTTGGATGATAAATTCCTGATATGTTATCTGCGCTTTCGGGATGGATTTTTGCCGGATGTATATGTGTTCCCTTCATCTGTATGGAAAACACCGAATGCATTGTTTGTCGACTATTCGTATGACAAGCCGGAATTAAAGAGTAAGCCGGAATACGGAATTAACTACAATAAAAGAAATGCCCCGTTCATGGAGCCATACCGGGCAGAAGCATTCTTTCATAAAGTCGCTCCGGATTTAGGCAAATTTGCGGGTAATGCGGACGAAGCTGACGCTGCGAAATTGTCCGAAGAAGAGTAGAACGTCAAAGGTGTATGCAAGGTACTAAAAAAGAGTGTAACCCTTTGAATACTCAATAGGATTATAACAGAATGCGTAAAAAGTGTGAACCTTTGTCATTTTTTAAATCCAACGAATCATGACTCGTCGCTAGTACTGCCTTGTGGAAATTCCAGTGAATAAAGCACCCGCTGCTTACGTCCTCTGCACGTCTACAAAGCTAGACGTAGGTACCACTACGCCGTCGCTTTGCAGACGCACAGATGAAGCAGGCATCGGGCACTTTTTTTCATTGTTATTTCCGCAAGGTAGTACTAGTGTGCCGACACGTT
>CASCGD010000155.1 GCA_949132985.1 uncultured Lachnospiraceae bacterium | reverse complement strand
GTGCTTTCTATCGTACTATATTTTTACGATTCAAGCAAGCATGTAATGGGAAAAAATGACTGAATGCCAGCTTTTATGTGCGCCCTCCCAACCAATCAGCGTGGTAATTGGTCAGGGTGTGACCATTAACCTGCCCCCTCTTCAGGGCATTCAGAACAAAGAGTTTCGCTTGCGAAACTCGCGCCTGCGGCGTATGAGGCAGATGTCGCAGTGCGCATCCCCCCGGAGGGCTTTTGTTCTATAGGAAAATTCGGAGAAGTTTCCTATAGAACAACAAAATAAGCCGCCGGAACTGTCTCCGGCGGCTCTTCCATACTGACACGCAGATAATCAGATGAGAATATATTTCAAAACAAACAGAACTGCAAGCACATACATGAGCACGCTGATTTTCTTTTCCTTTGCCCGTCCTGTCAGCAGGTTGATCACTACATAAGAGATCACTCCCATTGCGATCCCTTCGGAAATGCTGTACATAAACGGCATTGCGATCATACTGATATAGCACGGAAGCGCTTCGGTATAATCCTGAAAATCTATTTTCGTGATGGATGTGATCATCAAAAATCCAACCACGATCAATGCCGGAGCCGTAGCAAAGGAAGGAATCGCCAAGAAGATCGGCGACAGGAACAGCGCCAGTCCGAACAGAGCGGCCGATACCACAGCCGTAAGACCCGTTCTTCCGCCTTCAGCCACGCCGGACGCACTCTCAACAAAGGTCGTTGTCGTAGAAGTCCCGAATACTGCACCCAGGGAGGTTCCTACCGCGTCCGCCATCAGCGCGCCTTTGATCTTCGGAAGCTTTCCCTCCTGATCCAGCATGTCCGCCTTGGAAGCCACACCGATCAAAGTTCCCAGCGTATCAAACATATCTACGAATAAAAACGCGAACATGATGGTGAGGAAGTTCAGAGACAGCACCCCGCTGAAATCCATTTTGAAAAACGTCGGCGCCATGCTCGGAATCCCGAAGCCTGAGCTGAAATCCGGCAGCACGCTGAACATTCCCAGTTCCGGGTTCGGACGGTACAGGCCCACCAGCTCGCATACGATTCCCAAAATCCATGTGCCCAGGATTCCCCACAGGATATTGCCCTTTACATTTTTCACAACAAGCACCGCTGTCAGCAGAATCCCGATCAGAGCCAGCAAAACCGTGATGCCCTCTGCCAAAAATGTCCCGTTCTCAATGGATGCGCTGAAAGAGTACACAGATACCAGGGTCGCGCTGTCCACTACGATCTTGGCATTCTGCAGTCCGATAAACGCAATAAACAGGCCGATGCCCACAGATACCGCATGCTTTAAGTTCATGGGGATGGCGTTGAAAATAGCTTCCCGCACGTTGGTCAGCGACAGCACGATAAAAATAATTCCTTCTACAAATACAGCCGCCAGAGCCATCTGCCACGTATACCCCATCTGCAGAACCACCGTATACGCAAAATACGCGTTCAGTCCCATGCCGGGGGCCAGTACAAACGGGTAGTTGGCAAAAGCTGCCATGAAAAGAGTCGCCACAAGGGACGCCAGAGCGGTGGCGGTAAATACGGCCCCCGCATCCATCCCGGACGCGCTCAGAATATTCGGATTAACCGCCAAAATATAAGCCATCGTCATAAACGTGGTGACACCCGCGATCACCTCCGTCTTCACATCCGTGTTATGCTCCGACAAATGAAAGACCTTTTCCAAAAATCCCTGATTCACATTTTTTTCCATAGTTCATACCTCCTGTTATGTAACCAATTTGCGCAGCAAATTGATTGCCTTCTTGTCCGCCATCTGCGAAGCAGATTTTTAATGCGGGCAATTCCCGTATCATTATCAAGTCAAAATTTCCACCGCAAAGCTGCCGTATTTCAGAAGTTCCCTCACCCCCCGATAAAATTTTCATGCATCACCGTATTCCGCAAAAACAAAAAACTACCGCCGTCCTCCCAAAGTTTCATATCTGTCCGACCTGGTTTACCTGCAACCCGACATGCATACCCAAATCCGTTCCCGATATGAAAACCTATAGTTAACTATTACGGTAGTTAGTAGAAACGTCCGACCAATCTCGGACATATATAAGTTTCCAAAATACTTATGCATTAAAATTTTATTCTTTTTATTTTTTGTTAATAATATCTTACCACAATATACAATTTTATGTCAATCTAATTTTAAATTTTGTCGAAAATGCACACAACAATGAGTGATAAAACATTCTGTTGATTTTCATTATGATTTCCGGTGCTCTGTACACCCCATGCTATTTCTGTACTTTCCCGGAAATGATCTGATATAGTTCTTCCACTGTTTTTTCAGGGTTCTTAGAAATGACTTCATAGAGGGAACGTATTTCATCTGTATCCGTCTCCAGATCGTCGGCGATACGTGCAAGCGATTTATTTCTGGCGCATTTTTTCCGAATCAGGGAAATTCGTTCGGTTAGCTTTTCTTTTACGGCTTTTTCCGTAGTCTCCTTCACGGCTTTTTCTGTAGCTTCCTCTACGGCAGCCTCTACAGCTTCCTCTACGGCAGCCTCCACAGCTTTGTCCACTTCTTCCTTCAGCTTCCGATCAAATTTCTCCTGTACGATTTCCATAAAAATATCGCTCATACCATTTACCTCCTGAAATAATTTCTGATTAGCACGCATGATCGTCTCGATCATCGACTGATGCAGGCTGCTTTCTTTATGCTCCATATAGTTTTCGATCAGCTTTTCGGCTGCCGCAGTCTCATTCAGCTTATTGGTAAGACTTTTCAGCCAGAGATTTTCCTCTGCGGATAATTTTTTCGTGATCAGGATCTGGATGGGAATCAGATCTCCGTACACATAATAAATTCCCTTTTCTTTTTCTTCGACCCGATATTTTTTGACGCTCTTCAAATGCTCGATCAGCTTCCGGGGATATTTTTCCGCCACAAAAGTGATGGTCAGCTCGTCCGCGGGAATGCTGTTTACATACCGGGCATCTGCTTTATAAAAGCAGGTGTATCCGTAGACCTTGTAAAAATCATCCACATTGAGAGAATCATCGGGACTTTTATATTCGATGATATTATGCTTTTTGAAGATCCTTCCGATATTTTTCTTCACGGGCCTGTCCGTCTCTTTTTTGATGATCAGCACATCGATTTCCATCGGTTTTGTCCCCAATTGGTGCTCATTTTCAAACACCAGGTTGTCCGCGTCCTCTTCCAGTTCAATCTGGATTCCGGCAAAAAACGCGGGATGCCAATACGTCGCATCGGTTTCTTTTTTCTTCAGCTCCATAGAAAACCTCCTTATTCTGTTTTTGTCAGGAGATTTTCGCTTCTGTTTCAGAAAACCTCCTGCTAATCTGGATAAAAGCACGAATTTTCTGAAAGGACA
>CASCGD010000154.1 GCA_949132985.1 uncultured Lachnospiraceae bacterium | reverse complement strand
GATGCCTTTTCACTATACAGGACAGAAAAACGTTCTTCATCTATTGCCGGAAAATCTCATCAGCAAAGGTTTTTGCCCAAAATTTTCCAAAGCTTTTCTCTTAAGCTCAGTTAGGGTTATAAAGCTGTCGTCAAAAGACGACTGTTGACAAGCATTCGTGTTAAATGCCATAAGAGATTCCACCTTTCAAGAACTATAGTCTCTCGGATTCTCCAGCCCTTATTTTCTGCAACTTTCAAATCCTGTTTTATAAAAATCCCCCCACTTTTTTGCCAAAAACACTTGACAAACCTATTACAAATTTTGTTTGGATTTTTTCAAAACAAAAAACTGAATAAATACAAAATTCTATTTACTGTTTAATAAATTATCGCCTCCTCCCACTCTGATTTATATGGTTCATAAGTTCATAGCATAAAAATCTTTCTCGTGGTATAGTATCAAATAGACATTACTGCCTGCGGGCATCGGCCGGTGATACGCCCGCTTCGTTTCAGAAAGTACGTACTCTTGTGTGTGGTACTTCTGATTATCCAGAAGAATTGAACTACAAGAAATACTGATAGGATGCTATGAAACTCGACCATAAATCAATATCATATTCAATAATTATTCTGTTGAAAAGTATTTTTTTAAAAATATCTTGCTATATATAGATAATTTTGATATTACTTAAATATTAATATATCATAAATTACTAAAAAATGATATCGAAAAAATCGACATATTTCGATGCGTATGTCTGATGCGGTGCTGGCTACTGTTTGCTCCTTGTTTTCTGTGATTATTTAAAGAAGAGAAGTTAGAACTTTTTGATTGCACATTGCGCCTTTGGTTTTCTGGTCTGAGAGCAAACATTTCTCATTTTTGTTATTAAGAACGATCTTCTTTGAAGTACAAAAGTCAAATGCCTCATACAGGGCATTTCTCAGGCCGGTTCTGATATAGGCCGGCTGGTAGTCTTTTCTCTCATAATTTTATAAAATCCGTCATCATGATGCGGAAGCGTTCTTCAATCTCCCTGTGGCTTTTCCAGCACACAGTTCGATGCTGAATCTGGCAGAATCTTTTTTTCAGCCTCGTTCATCAGGCGGACCTGCTCGTTTTGTAATTGCTGTTTGAGGCGGGTTGTGCTATATTATAAGCATAAGATAACAGCGAAGAAGATAGAATGTTTCAAAAAGTTTTACAGGGAGCGCAGAATGGACGAAAATCAAAACGGAAGAAATCAAAGCGGCTATGACCAAAAAACCTTTGGGGAGACGAGCCGGGGCTCTTATCAGAAGGATACCTTCGGTCAGGGGCAGAGGGATTCCTCTTATCAGGACAGCTACAATTACAGTCAGAAGTATAACGGGCGGCAGGGCACGTTCGGACAGCCGGGAACCGGGAGCAGTCATGCGCAATACGGACAGGCGCCGCCGGACGGCGGAGCCTTCTACCATTCCGGGCAGCCGCCGCAGGGCATGGGCTTTGGCATTGCCTCCATGGTGCTTGGAATCATGGCGATTGTGCTTTCCTGTTTTTGCATCAACATACCGGTGGCGATCGTGGCGATTATTTTCGGCATCGTCCATATCAGCCGCCGTACAGGCAACAACGGTTTTGCCATAGCGGGTATCGTGACCTCGGTTGTGTCGGTGATTTTGACGGTAATTCTTACAATTGTACTCTATGTCATGGGTGTCAACTCTGCGGCATCCTGGCTTTACTATGACGGCTACCTTCCGTTTGAGTATAACATGCAGGATGATTATGACGGATACGATGATTACGAGGATTTCTTTGACGGTAACGAGTATGAGGGAGTTGATCTGTGAAGCTGATAGAATGGGCCAGCCGGCAGAAGCCGGCTGGCCCGTTATCCGGATTTTTTAAGTCTGATTCATCTCGTTTAAAATGTCGCGTTTCAGGAAATAGAGCTTGTCTGACAAATCTACGTAAATCTTTGCGGGGTTGACAAACCGTTTTGTCTCGTCCCAGATCGTATCCTTTTCCTTTTCGCAGATTGCACGGATCTCCATTGTGGAGGGAGATTCGTAGACACAGGCGCCTTTTTTGAATACAGGGACCAGCAGCTCGCGCAGCGTGTAGCTCTCTCCGGCGATGCGTGTCTTTTTCCACGGCTCGTTTGAGTCGAAGAGAAGCATGTCATTTTTCGGGTCGAAGGTCTCGTCGGCAAGGCAGATGAGATCGGCCCGGATTTTTCCGGTGTCGTTGTCGTAGATGCGGTAAACGGTTTTGTTGCCGGGGTTTGTCACCTTTTCCGTATTCTCGGACAGCTTGATCTTCGGGGCAAAGCTGCCGTCTGCTTCCTGAATGGCGGCGAGCTTGTAGACGCCTCCGAATGCGGGGTTGTCCTTGGAGGTAATCAGGTTTGTGCCCACGCCCCAGGAAGTGATCGTCGCGCCCTGCAGCTTCAGCGATTCGATCAGATACTCGTCCAGGTCATTGGAGGCGGAGATGACCGCATCGGGGAAGCCGGCCTCGTCCAGTATATGGCGCACCTTTTTGGAGAGGTAGGCCAGATCGCCGCTGTCCATGCGGATACCGTAGTAGGTCAGGGGGATGCCCGCGTCGCGCATCTCCTGAAATACGCGGATGGCGTTGGGCATACCGGATTTCAAGGTGTCGTAGGTGTCAACCAGGAGGATGCAGGCGCCGGGGTAGAGATCCGCATATGCCTTGAACGCGGTGTATTCGTCCGGAAAGCTCATGATCCAGCTGTGTGCGTGGGTACCGAGCACCGGTATGTCAAACATCTGTCCGGCAAGCACGTTGGAGGTTCCCTTGCAGCCGCCGATGACGGCAGCCCGTGCGCCGTATGTACCGGCATCGGGACCCTGTGCGCGGCGCAGCCCGAACTCCATCACGCCATCACCCTTTGCCGCGTAGCAGACCCGGGCAGCCTTGGTGGCAATGAGACACTGATGGTTGATGATATTTAAGATCGCAGTTTCCATGAGCTGCGCTTCCATGATGGGCGCGATGACTTTTACCAGCGGTTCCCGGGGGAAGATCAGTGTGCCTTCCGGAATGGCGTAGATATCACCGCTGAAACGGAAATCCTTCAGATAGGTGAGAAAGTCCTCGTCAAAAATTTTCAAAGAGCGAAGATACTCGATGTCGTCTGCATCGAACTGCAGCCGCTTTACGTAGTCGATGAGCTGTTCAAGCCCCGCGCATACGGAGTAGCCGCCACCGCAGGGATTGCCGCGGTAGAATGCGTCGAATACGACGACATCGCAGTTCTGGTTTTTGAAATAGCCCTGCATCATCGTCAGCTCATAGAGATCCGTGAGCAGGGATAGCTTTAAGGTACTCATAATGTTGTTGTCAGGAAGCTCCCGACACCCCTTTCTTTTATTGTAGTTCATAGATATTACTACGGCGGTTAAATATCGACGTTTTTACTTCATATAAATTTCTATCTGCTGCGTTGTCATCAATCGCTGCAGCTCAATCTTCCTTCTTGCAGAATAAAAATTTATTCTGCGTAACATTCATTGATATTTAA
>CASCGD010000153.1 GCA_949132985.1 uncultured Lachnospiraceae bacterium | reverse complement strand
TCAAAAACTTTAACTTGGATAGGAGGCCCGATTCTTGAAGAAAGGTATCAAAGTACTGATAGGATTTGTGCTGGCCATTGCCCTGGCGGGTTCGGGATTCTGGCTGGTGCATCGGTTCATTGAGTCCAAGGAGCAGCAGGCAAGTTTCCGGGAGCTGGCGGAGTCCGTGCTGATGGAGGTCACCCCTCAGAAGCCAATGGACGTGACTACTCCCGAGCCAGAGGCCCCGGAAGTTAGCCACGAACACCATGAGCCGACCGCTGACCCAGCCCCACAGGTACTCCACGATATAGCAGCGCTCAAGGAGAAGAACGCTGAATGTGTTGGCTGGATTCGAGTGCCGGGGACGGACGTCGACTACCCGGTCATGTGGACGCCGGAGGGCCCGGAGCGCTACCTTCGGCGGGACTTCTACGGCGGCTATTCCGATTACGGCGTTCCTTTTTTGGACCACCGCTGTGATCTAGACAGTGACAACCTGATTTTGTATGGCCACAATATGTTCGATGGGACCATGTTCACCGATCTGCTCTGGTTCCGGGAGCGGGAGTACATGGAGGATCACAGTCAAATCATCCTGGAAACACCGGGTGGAGCCAGAGAGTACCGGGTGATTGCCGTGTGTCAGGCCAATTCGGTGGAGTCCAGGCTGTACCAACACATCAATTTCACCGATTCAGCTGGCAAAGACGTTGCTTTTTCTCTGCCGGAGGGTTGTATAACGGGCTTTATTGGCGTCAATGGCGCGGGCAAGACCACTACCCTGCGGACGCTCCTGCGGCTCACCGACAAAGAGGCTGGCAAAATTCAGTTTTTTGGGTTGGACATGGAGCAGAACGAGAGACAGATCAAAGACCGGCTGGGTATCGTTCTGGATGATGGCTGCTTTTATGAGGAACTTTCCCTGTCCGAAATGAAAAGCATTATTGCTCCTGCCTATACCGCATGGTCGGAGCGTGATTTCAAGCAGTACATGGATATGTTTTCCCTTGACCCCAAGCAAAAAATCAATACGCTCTCCAAGGGCATGAGGATGAAATATGCGCTTGCTCTGGCACTCTCCCACGAGGCCGAGCTACTGATTATGGACGAACCCACCAGCGGCCTTGACCCCCTGGTTAGAAGTCAGCTTTTGAAAATCCTGACGGAGTACATGAGCAAGGGCGGCAAAGGGGTGTTCTTTTCAACGCACATCACATCTGACCTTGATAAAATTGCGGATATGCTTATCATGATCGACAATGGGAACATCGTGTTCCAGGAGGAAAAGGATACTCTGTTGGACACCTATCGGATTGTCAAAGGTGATGTTCGGGCGCTCACCCCGGATTTGCGTAAGCTGTTTTTGAACATTTCCGAGACAGCTTTTGGATTTACGGGCATTACAAAGCAAGTAGCAGAAGTACAGCGTATGCTCCCGGACGCGATGATTGAGCGCCCCGCGATTGAGGATATTATGCTGGGAAACATTGAAGGGGGGAACAAATAATGCTGTTCCATCTGGTGAAAAAGGACTTCCTGATTGTAAAGAAATATGTGCTGATTATGCTGGTGGCGGCTATCGCCATTCCGCCAATCATGCTCTGGAGAGCGCCGGAGTACGGCGGGGTGATGGGCTTTATCCTTTCTGTCATTTTTGCGGTATTCATGCTGTTGCAGTATGTTTCGCTCAAAGAGTATCAATGCCCCAAAGCGTCCGCCCTGCTGTGCTCCGCTCCATACCCCCGGAGGCTTCTTGTTCTGTCAAAATACATTTTCTGTATGCTTATCTATGCGATCTGCTGCCTGATTTTCGGAATTGAAACAATGGTGGCTCCGCAGTTAGGGGCGTTGCGCCTGGATGCGCTGGCGCTGATGTTCCTGATAACGGCTATTGTTGTTGGCCTTTACCTGCCGACACAGTATAAGCTGGGCTATGAAAAAACGAAATTTGCATTTGTTGTCATTATCATGGCCTCCCCCGTTCTCACAGCGGCACTACTCAAAATGGAGGGTATGAATTTTGATGCCCTGCTTACGGCCCCGCCGATTTTCGTATATGGTGGCATGATTTTAGCCGGGATTGTCTTTCTTATCATATCCGCCTGCCTATCTGTAAAATTTTATGACAAAGTGGATTTAGCATAGGACGAAAGGAATTGAGTATGGGAAAAGACACTGTTTTTCTTTACGCTATCGCTGCTGTCGCTGTTTGCTTTGCTTTGGTTAATGCGCTACTGCTTTTGGTGAAGCGCGGGAAAACGGCGCAGACCATCGGGACTATATCATCTATCAAAATGCCAAACGCGGAGACGGCGAAGGCCCGCAATTCAAAGTGGGCTGAGATCACATACACTGTGGACGGAAAGACTTATCGTTCAAAAAATCGTATTCAAGTATCAATGGCATCACAGATTGGGGATTCGGTTACTGTGCGCTATGATATGGAACACCCGGAAAAACTGTATAGTTTTTCTGATTCCCGGATCATCGCTTCACTTTTGGTCGCTGCTATTTGTGTACTGGCCGCATTTTTCAAATTAGTATGAGAAAGGAGGAAGATCAATGCCGCATTTTCCGCAATGGTTTGTAATCATTTGTATTCTGCTGCCCGTTGCCAATGCAATCTACAAGGCGTGGAAGAACCGCAAAAAGTAGCGATTGCCGCGTAGGAGGTTATTATGGGCTGGGACATTTCTGTAAGCGAGCGGATTTATCACAAGCTGGCAAATGAACTGCTTTTCAAAATCATAAATGGGACTATTCCGATGGGAAGTAAACTTTCCCCCTGTGAGGGAAGTTAGCACCAGCCAGGACACAATGCGGAAAGCTCTATGCGTACTTATTGAGCGTAGAGTAATCTTAAAAACATATCGGGGCTATTTTGTTACCGATGATAGGCAGATCATTTGCGATGCCCGTCAGCAGTATATTGAGCAGGAAACAGCGCACTACCAAGCTGCCCTGCTGAAAGTAAACTGCAAAGCGGAAATCAAGTTAAAAGCACTGGGGGGATGACCTTATGGGAAAAGAGAAGTGGCTATTATGCCCTGTCTGCGGCAACAAGACACGGCTTAGGCTGCGCGTAGATACAGTCCTGATAAACTTCCCGCTATACTGCCCCAAGTGCAGACAAGAAACTCTAATCACGGTTCAACAACTGAATATGTCAATTATAAGAGAGCCAGACGCACAGACGCAGAGCCGATAAAATCGTGAAAAATCGCGGTTTATCGGTTCTTTCTGTTTCCACGCGAAACCGCTTTTTAAGTCTTTGCGCCATGGGTAAACGGCGGTTTTGAAATACATAATTTCAACCGCCGTTTCTTTTTGAAAAAGAGGATACGGAGGGCGTGTTAAAGTCGCCCATTTTTAAGGACACGGCGGTATCTGGGAGGTATCGTCATGTCCTTTTTTATCCTGGCTCCCCCTAACTCGTCAAAAAAAGCATAGCCCCTCCGCCGGGTTACTCCGACCACAAACGCGAAATATGTAAGTATATAGAGAACTATGTCACTTCACGCGCCCGCACAGTACAAAACGGCCTCTTTCCAGGGCCGGACGATTACCGTTGAAAACCTGACCCCCATT
>CASCGD010000152.1 GCA_949132985.1 uncultured Lachnospiraceae bacterium | reverse complement strand
TTCTGCATGAAATCTGGCTATTTTATTGCGAAAAATTTTTATTCCTCAACGCTGTTGGACTAGATCATCCAGCGTTACATATTCCCGATCCGTACCCTCCATCAGCTTTTGCAGCATCGTCGTCTTTCCGACCTGCCGCGGACCGGTGACAAGAACGACCGGGTATTCTGTTGTAACCTGCCTGATGACCTGTTCCAGATTTCTTGTAACATAATTTTTCATCCACGACCTTCTTTCGGCTAATTTGTTCTATATTATTATTTTAGCCGAAAAACACAAAAAAGCAGGCGCATCGCAGTGAAAAATCAGAGCACAAAAAAGCTTATAAGAGAAAAGACGCTCCCTGTTGCCAGACAAACAACACTGTATCTTGTGTATTTTGTGCCGGAAATCTGATTTTTTCTGTGAAATAGCATCGATAAAATATAATAACACACAAACATACACCAGGTAACTATGTGAATAACAGCGAGATCTACCCGACTCTCCGGGGCAATCCCATTCTTTATCCTGCTTAAACCTACAGAAATATAGCTCCACAGTGCCAGAGGAGCAATTGCGAGAAAATTGTATGCCATATTCCTGTTCATGATGCCCCCTTTCCCATAGCTGTTAACCACCAATGGCCTGCTTATACATTTTTGTTGTATCTAATCACGGCCACCGGCTCAACCACCAGCTCTGCTGGTGGTCTGGGATTGCCCCCTCCAGGGGCCTGTTGCGTTTCCGCCTAAAGGCGGCCTGACAAACCATGTTCATTATGTTACTGGTGGCCGCTTAAAAGCGGCTTCTTTTGTAGTTGCATTTAGGACTCTCCTTCTAGCCGATCCCTCTCATATTGCTCATTGATGTACTTTGTTATCGTTGCACCGTTTACATTGCCTACCGTCTCACAGTAATATCCCCTTGCCCAGAAATGGCAGTTATTCCGGTCTCTATATTCCGGATGCCTGTCGAAAAGCATCAAGGCGCTTTTCCCCTTGATGCGCCCTACTACTTTCGCCACGCTTTCCTTGGGCGGAATCGATACATACATATGCACATGATCCGGCAGCGTTGCTGCCTTTATGATTGTGACTCCTTCCATTTTGCAGACTTTACTGATGGCTTCGCCTACCTCCCGCCTCAAGTCCCCAAACATCACTTTCCGCCGATATTTTGGAATAAATACGATATGGTACGTGCAATTATAGCGACTATGTGATAAACTTTGATTGTCCATGGATATACCTCCGTTGTATTTTGTGCGGTTTGCCAGACCTGCACCTATTATACAACGGGGGTTTTTCTTCTGGTACTCCGTTTATCGCCACTTGCGTCTGCTAGTCTCCCCAGCTCTGCTGGGGGATTTATGTCTGTTTCATTAAAAATTTGCTTCATAGAAAACTTATCATGTTCATTCATTAATATTATAACATTGTATTTTCCTAAATTCTGTCGAAAACAAAAGAAATAATGCGACAATTATAGACATTTCTGCAGGCTTCATGATCTCCAGCATTTCCCAAAGATACCGTCTCCTCCTTTACATTACCGGAGCCTCCACCCGGATATTCAGCGCCCGGTGCAGATTACGGATTCCTATCTGCGTCTGCTCACCGCCAAACTCCCCGTCCAGCGTCCAGGGGACAGACCTGTCGGGTGATATGCGAAGCGCGTCGGTCTTAAAGGAGCAGATCAGCTCGGACTCCGAGCGCAAGTTTGTCAGGCAGGCTATGATCTCGTTGAGCTCCGCCGCATTTCGTGGCGTCTTGATCAGCGTCACCTCGAACAACCCGTCGTCCAGCGCGACGTTCTTTCCAGTCATGCCCTTGAAGCCACCGACGGACACGGAATTTGTCACCATCCCGAAAATAAATTCGCCCTCAATGACCTCGCATTCCACCGGAGCAGGCACAGAAAAGCTGTCCCCGGCAGCCTCGCATTCCACCGGAACAGCCGCGGAATCCTCAGCATCGAAACCACACCGCACACCCTCCGGCCTGCGGGCATACTCCACACGCATCCCGTAGCTCGGATGACTCCCGATACGCTTTGCGCCCTCCAGCAGATACGCGGCATGCCCAAGCACGTTTTTCAGCTCCTGGCTCGTCTGGTAGGACACATCCGTGAACAGCCCGAATGCCGCAATATAGACAAAATAATCATCCCCAAAACAGCCCACATCGCAAGGAAATCCATTTCCGCACACAGCGATTTTTGCCGCCCGCTTCATATCCTTCGGCAATCCCAGCGAAACCGCAAAGTCATTCGTGCTTCCCGCCGGAATATACCCCAGGGGTATAGCACTGTTGCTCTGCATCAGACCGGTCACCGTCTCGTCGAGCGTTCCGTCCCCACCGCAGCAGACCACCAGGTCATACGCCGACGCATGCTTCACCACAAGCCCCGTCGCATCACCCTGTGCCTGTGTGGGATAGACCGTTACCTCATACCCCGCGCGCACCATAATCTCCAAAATATCCGAGAGCTGCGACTTGATCTTCCCTATGCCAGAATGCGGATTATATACAAATAAGAGCTTCATCCCATCCCTCCCTGATTCTTTGCTGTGATTCAGCCGCCAGTATAGCAATCTTTCTATCACCGAACCCGTTCGTCGAAACCTTTCTGCCGGATATAAAGCCGGTCTGCCGTCACTGCAGTTTCTCTGCCGGCTCCCCCCCTTACCTCACCGGACAATGACATACTTCAGATCTCTTGTAATTTAATTTTTCATCCACGACCCTTTTTCGGCTAATTTGTTTTATAATTCTTAATATTAGTCAAAAAACACGAAAAAGCAAGTGCAATGCAGTGAAGAAATTTCATGATATTATTTTCACAGACCATCTCAACACACAGCCAAACTTTTATATGCCATTAACACGAATTCAGCAACCATATTCTCAAAAAAACAATTGAATTATAATTTGTTTTTTATTATATATGTAACACAATCAATATTCAAGACAGAGCGGTATTATTTATGATGAGAAAACACCTAAAACAACTTCTTTGTTCAGCACTCATTGCCGCTATACTTTAATTGACAACGCCAACAACCGCTTTTTCTCCTCAACCGTTCATTTTTGATTACGGTGTTCCTCTACTGGACATTCCCTACAATTCGCAGATGCACCGCAGATACTCCCAGCATAACGCCTCCCCCATGTTCCGCACTTTGTATTTCGACTTGTAATTTGTCAGCGTCTATATTATCTTGTGTGCCGGAGCAGAGATTACAAAAGCATCCGGTCTGCCATATTCCTTTTCTATGGAACGCAGTGCCGCAATATTGTCCGGCAGATACTTCATCTGATCATGTATTGGTATCGGCTGAAAGAATATGAAGCGGAAGAAAGCATCTACGCAGAGCTGAAGCTTTTAGAACGGCAATACCGCCATTATATGCGATGTGTGTGAAAAGCGTGTTGGAAGGCGGCATACCGGGACATATCAGCCTGCTGCTTTTGGCAACATGGGAACCGGAACATCCTTTCTTGCCGGCTGTATCGCCAATGCCCTGCTTGACCGCGACGTGCCGGTTCTAATGACAAATTTCCCGTCTGTCCTGAACCGTCTGACCGGCGTGTTTACCGATACGATTACTCCGGCGGTTAACTATCGACGTTTTTACTTGCCTAAATTTCCATCTGCTG
>CASCGD010000151.1 GCA_949132985.1 uncultured Lachnospiraceae bacterium | reverse complement strand
GACTGATCGCGGCGGATGCGCCGGACGGCTCCCTCACCGGCATCAACCCGGATGCAGATCTCTATTCCGTAAAGATTTTGGATGAGAACTTGCAAGCTCCCGTGAGCAAGGCGGTAAATTGGTAACGGCACGCGCCGCTACGCGTCACCTGCCAAGTCGTCGGAAGGCATTTTGAAAAATGCTTCGCATTTGGCCTTCCTCCTAGAAGGAATCTACTGGGGCATCGAAAACCATGTCGATATCATTAACATGAGCTTCGGCACGGAAGTCAATTCCGAGGCACTGCACAGCGCGGTGAAGGCGGCGGCAGATGCGGGCATCCTTATGGTAGCCGCAGCCGGAAACAATGCGGGCAAGGGCATCTTATATCCGGCGGCATACCCGGAGGTCATCGCGGTCGGCGCGACCACGAGTGACGGCACGGTTCTCTCCGGCTCTGCGGCCGGAAACGAGCTGGAGCTTCTCGCACCCGGAAGCCAGATCATCTCAACCGGAATGGTGGACGGCTATACGACAGGAAGCGGAACGAGCCTTGCGACCGCGGAGGTCACAGGAATCGCATCCCTATTGCTCGCCCAGTCCGGCGCGACGGCGGATATGGTGCGTGGCCTGCTCCGTGCAACGGCGAAGGAGATCGTGGGAAGCAATGCGGGACTGGTAGACTATGGCTATGCGCAGGAGCATTTTGCGGAATACCTTGCGGCGTACCAGAACGGTGAAGTGGATGAGACTGTGTTTGAAAACCCGGCGGTTCCTGAGACGTATGATACGGAGGGAATGGTAAACGGGTTGTGGGATACAGATGCGCATGCATGGTTGGTGGGAAAGGCAAATGAGTCGCTTTCACTGAATTCTACTTATGTTACGATTATGTCCTATACTGCGAAGTTGGCAGATACTGATTATCATAATTCAGACAGCTACAGGGGGTTGCACGGTTTAGGTAATTATGCGGCAAATTTATATGCCACGTGGAAATTCGCAAATTATACAAAGAGAGGGGAGACTCCGGGTAATGCAAAGAAGTATGCATTGGCTGATCTGGTTGGGGCAACAGGCAATGAAGGCATAACAACAGCAACTGATGGCCCGCCGGCTGGCCTGATGGATGCTTGCGTGAAGCTAGTCGGAAGTAATCTGAGTGGAAAAATATCGGGTTACAGCGGAACTGCCGCGCAGAAAAAATATCTGGTGGCGGGTTTTACGTGCCATATGATTGGAGATACTTATGCGCATCGGACGCTTGTGCCTGCCTATGTTTTTAAAGATGTCGAATCTGGAAGGAAGGAAAGTGCAAGTTCAACAAGCTATGCTTCAAGGTTAGGAACAAGTGATTTTACAAACTGGAGTGGCCTGGTAGAAGATTACAATAAAGAGAAGAAAGACTTAATTGCTTTTATTCATTTAGAGGATTATACGACAAATAAATATAAATTTAATGAAAAGTATGAAGACAATACAGAGTTCTGCCGGGAGCGATTAAATGCCGCATTGAAATGTACAAGGGAATTTTTAGGACAGATTTCCGCGGCCAATAACACGGCGTCGGTTGACATCATCCAACAGCAGACAAATGTGAATTTAATCAAATACAGTAGCTATATGGGATATTTTTACTGATCCCCCACTTTTTCATTGCGATTATACGTATATTATTAAGTAAGAAGGAAGTGTAAGCTTAGATTTATATATCCCGCTTCTCGCTGCCAGAGGAGCGGGATATGCTTCAAAAAGGAGGACGATGACATGAGAAAAACAACATTCGCGGGTGCGCTGCTGCTTGGCGCGGCGCTCTTATTTGCTCCGGTAGACACTGCACAGGCAAAGGAAGTCCCGCCAGACGGGAACATCCCGCTGACGTCCGAGTATTTCCCGGACGAGTGGTTTTTAAAAGATGCGGCGGGGTATGACAAAGATAAAGACGGATATCTCTCCCCGGAGGAGATCGCGGCGGTCACAAAGCTGGAATGCGGGAAGGATCTCACGGACTTTTCACAGGTGCAGTATTTCACAAACTTAAGAGAGCTGACAGTTTGGACGGAAAACGACATAGACAAGTATGATCTCTGGGTGGGTGATGACATAGACCTGACGGTATTTCCGAATCTGGAGGACGTAAGACTGCTGCTTGATTCCCGCAAAGCACCTGCGGGTGTATCGGATATTCAGGTCAGGGTGTCCGGGCTGGAGCATTTAAAGAGCTTTCAGGTTAGCGACAAAGGATCGAATGGAGACGGGAGCTACAGCGGTACAGATGCAAAGATCGGGGTCGTTGACCTGCGGGGCACGAAGGAGCTGGAAACGGTTTCTGTAAGTGATGCCAGGGGTGTGATCTTTGATGAAGATAATCAGATTACGTGGATTTATCTGGGAAACATCACGGAAGTTTCAAACAACATGTTTCAGGGGTTTGAAAAGCTGGAGCATTTGTGGTTCTGGTCAAATGTATCCGAGTTTACACAGTTTGATGCAACAGGGCTGAATGCCCTTACAGAGCTTACGCTGGTAAACAAGTATCTTCAAACGGCAGAAATATCGGGGTCTGGTGCGCTGAGAGAAGTAACAATTCAAAGCGATGTGCTGGAAGAAATCGACCTGCCGCAGAGTACGGGACTGAAATGGCTGGCACTGGAATGCCCGAAGCTGAAAACGGTAGACCTTGCGTCAGCGGGTACACTGGAAAGCGTGACGATTAAAAGCGGACTGCTGAACCAGCTCAATGTGGAAGAAAATACGTCCCTGACCTCGCTGTCGGTTGATGCCGACCAGCTAAAATCTCTGGATGTCACAAAAAATACGAAGCTTGAGAATCTTCATGTGAAGTCCGGCGTGCTGGCAAAGCTTAATTTGAAGAAAAACGGAAAGCTCAAAAATCTTGCTGTGGTTTGTGGGAAGCTCGGGACTTTAGATATTTCCGCCAACACAAAATTGACGTGGATATCCATTGACGGAACGCCGCTAAAATCGCTGAACCTGTCAAAGCAGAAGGAGTTGACGCAGTTATATTTCAGCAATAACAGTAAACTGGCAAAGCTTGACTTATCGAAAAATACAAAGATGTCTACATTGGATATACAGAATACAGCCCTTAAAGCTCTGAATGTTTCAAAGATGTCAAAGCTCAAAGAGCTGAAACTCATCGGAAATAAGAAACTGACAAAGCTTGACCTGTCTAAAAATAAAAGGCTTTCGTGGCTGGTTGTGAACGGCAGTAAAAAGCTGACAGCACTGGATTTGTCAAACAATAAAAAGTTGCACACGATTGATGTAAAAAATAATGGCTTGAAGAAATTGAAGCTTGGGAAAAAGCTATCTCTGGAAAGCCTCCGCTGTCAGAAAAACAACTTGAAGGAGCTGGATTTTACCGGTGTAGATACCAGCTTTGTGCGCGAGGTTGTCTGTGACAAGGGCGTGAAAATTAAGGGATATAAGGGAAAAGTAAAAAGAGTCTGACAGGCAAAACAGGTGCCCGCCCTCCATCGTGAGAGCGGGCATTACAAGAAGAAATGCGGGAGAGGGAGGAAGAACACATGAAACGATCAATATTCACGGGCGCACTGTTACTCGGTGCGGCGCTCTTATTCGCTCCGGCGGACACTGCACAGGCAAAGGAAGTTCCACCAGACGGGAATATTCCGCTGACATCCGAGTATTTCCCGGACGAGTGGTTTTTAAAAGATGCGGCGGGGTATGACAAAG
>CASCGD010000150.1 GCA_949132985.1 uncultured Lachnospiraceae bacterium | reverse complement strand
ACAATCAAACACGAAAAATGTAAATAATTGCTGGAAATTTTCTTTGCTTAATTATCTTTATACAGAACAGTTCAGGCAACCTCTGAACCAATGGCATTATTATAAGCAGCCATAGGCGGCAAAAGAATCAATAATCCCGTCATCTATGTAAACGCTGTCTTTGATACAATTCGATTTTTCCTTATACATTTTGATTTGGGCATACTTTTTGATTTTGCCCCCAAGGGGAGATTTCAAATTTGGAATAACTAAAACGATAGTATAACTTCGATTTCAAGGTATATAGTATACTGTCCCGATTATATTCAGGCAAACCTCCTTGCCTGAATTTCCTCCTCAGCTTCATAAGCCACCTGATACACACTCCCAGGGCGAACAAAAACCCGGCACATGCCCTTTGGGTATGATGAGGGAAACGCTGCAGTCATTCTTCGTTACCCCTATAAAATATTAGTTAATTTTAACTAACCAATAAGAAAAATATAATAGAAAGCCCGCAATGCAAACTTTCTATATATTAGCTGTTGGATCAGATCACTGTCCCATGATTTTCATCTGCCCTGCGGCATAAAAATCATTTAACTCTTCAAAAACACCTTTGCGTTGTCAAAAGGCATCCTATGGAGGACCATTTCAAAAAAAGCGCCTATCATCCCCGTTGCCATGATATTGTTCCAGTTTTTCGTCAATTTTGGGTGAAGGAGCCCCAAGCTGCTTTAAGACTTCATAATAATGATGGGCAGCCTCCACCTCAATCTCCACCATGTCATCAATCATAGAAGCGTATTTCGTACCCGCCGAACATTTCAGGAGCAGGGTAATCTTTATTTGTCATTGCGTCCCTTCCCGATCTTTCAGCGGCAAGTGGCTTTCTGATTTTCCGATTGCCGCCAAACTGTCTCCTGCACATCCAGACAGCGGGAAAGGAATCCTTCCGAAACCGGCATGGAATACAGTACCCGATTCAGTTCAAACCACACACTTACACATTTTCTACAATATTCAGCATATATAAAACCATAAAAAAGCACATACCGTACCATATTCCTTAAAAAAATAATAACGAACAGACCTCTCTTTTTTTGCCTTTTTGGTAAAAAAGTCCTTTGAAAAGAAATCTGTTTTTCACTATAATGTATTTACAACGTGTAGCTTTTCGGCGTAATTCCAGTTGCATATAAGCTGCGCTTTTATTTTTGAGAATGGAGGGAACGCACATGAAACGAGTAAAAGCAGCCTGTATTTGCCAGACTCTGCACTTTATGCTGAAAGAAGATGTCGGGCATGATGATGCGGTAATGCAGGTAGAACAGGAACTTGAGCATTACAAGAAAAATCTGGAACGGAATCACATACAATATAAAATTACGGAACAGACAAACCAGCCGGACGGTTCGATTATCATTAAAGTGATTAAACAGTATAATTCCAGCCCTGTTGGAGATTATCTGGATCAACAGTCATAATTAACATTCCAAATTTGCTTTCCTGACTTTTGAAAACGGATTTTGATATGATCATCAAGGTTAAAAAATAAATACAGCCATTCAACGACACATGTGGTGCTTTGCACGTAAATCTGATTACGGTACAGATAATTACTGCATGTGGTGCGTGGTTGATTTATGTGGCACATGCATGCGCATGTGCCGTTTTTGTCTATAGAAAAATAGTAGGAGGTTATTATAAAGCAAAACAATTATTTAAACTCAGGACTTACATGATAAGATTCAGGACACGTATGTCTTGCTGAAATTTTCCTTTATACCGCAAATCCGGCATACTGAGTCATGTAAAGTTCATAATATCTGCCCTTTTTCGCAATCTGCTCCTCATGGCTGCCGCTCTCCGCTATCTCCCCGTGATCCATAACCACAATCAAATCGGAGTCTCTTATCGTCGAAAGGCGGTGAGCGATCACGATACTGGTGCGTCCCTGCATAATGCTGTGCATGGCGTCCTGTATCGCCTTCTCCGTGCGGGTATCCACATTGGACGTGGCTTCATCCAGAATCAGGATTTTGGGGGCCGCCACAAAAGCCCGGGCGATGGCTAAAAGCTGCCTCTGCCCCTGACTGATATTTGCGCCGGACCCGGTCAGCACCGTATCATAACCCTGCGGGAGAAGCCCGATCATATCCCGGCACTGGCTCATTTCCACCGCCGCCGTAAGCTGTTCCTCCGCAGCGCTGCCGTTTCCGTATTTCAGATTGTTCCGGACGGTATCGGAAAACAGGACCGTATCCTGCAGGACAATCGCAATATTCCGCCGCAGGCTCTCCCTGGACACATCGCGGATGTTCTGCCCGTTTATGCGGATTTCCCCGCTTTCTATGTCATAGAACCGCATGAGCAGGTTGACGATGGTCGTCTTCCCGCTTCCGGTAGCGCCCACCAGCGCCACTTTTCTGCCATTCGGAACAGCCAGGGTAAAATCCCGGATCACGGGAGTTCCCGGTTCATAGGAGAAGCATACATTTTGAAAAAACACGGCCGCTTTTTCGCCTGTCTCCAGCGTCCCGCCATTTTTATCCTCTGTTTCCTCATCCAGCACGGCAAAGACCCTCTCCGCACCGGCAACCGCTGTCTGGATCTGTCCGTAAATCTGAGCGATTTCATTAACGGGCCGGCAGCTCCACGATTTTTCCGAACAGCTCCTCCCGCATCCGCCTGACCACATTCTGGCTGAGCCTGGCGCTGCACAATCCCTGAAGCAGTCCGCAGATGCTGTAAAGCAGATAGACGGAAAGCATCAGCGCCAGTGTATGGGAGAGAACGCCCTGTTTCTCCCCCGCGATGATGTCAACGGCTCCGCTCTGCAGGCCCGGCGCCAGAATGCCGCACACGGTACCGGACAGCACAACCGCCAGCATCCCGGCAGCCAGCCTCTTCTCCTTCACAAAATATACCGCGATCCGCGTGACTGTGGCTCCGATATTGTCGGCGTGTTCCGGCTCCGCAAAATGCTGCTGCCGATTCATCATTCCCGGAATATTGCGTTCGGCAAGTTTGAAATCCGGTTCTTTGCTCATGCCTCTTTCGCCTCCTCTCCCATCTGGGAATGCCAGATATCCTGATAAACCCGGCAGGACCCCATCAATTCCTCATGGGCGCCACAGGCCAGGATACCGCCGTTTTCCAGTACGACGATCCTGTCTGCTGTCCGCCTGCGCGATGAATGCCGCGGATGCAAGCAATGCCTCATCCGCTCCCGGCATCCCCCAGGTAATATTCTCCCCCGCTGTCATGCTGAACAGCTCGCTTTTCTGCATGGCGACCGCTATTTTTTCCCGAAGCGCCCGCTGCCGGTATTTTCTGACATCAACCCCGTCCACCAGAACCGCGCCGGAATCCACATCATAAAAACGCAGCATCAGCCCGGCCAGGGTCGTCTTTCCGCATCCGGTAGCTCCAATGACCGCCACTGTCTCCCCTCTATGTATCTTTAGATTGATATGGGAAAGCACGCTCCGGGTGCTTTTTGGATAAGTAAAAGAGACATCGCGAAATTCGATCTCCCCTTGTGCCTGAACCGCCCCGCCGAAAGAGCCTTCCTTCAGTTCCGGCACGCTTTCCAGCACTTCTTTTACCCGTTTCCAGGAGGTAAGTCCCCTGGAAATATTCTGAAACAGCATGACAAGCATCAGAATACCGTTCAGAAGCTGTGTGGTATAGGTCAGTGCCGCCATAACATTTCCCGGTGTGACACTGCCGTTTTCCACCGAAAAAGATCCTGACAGTAAAATGGCCGTGACAGCCATGTACATAATCGCATTCGTAAGGGGATTCATAAAGGCAAAGATCACAAGAGTTTTCAGCTGCGTCCCGACCAACTCCTCATTTGCCTTACCGAAGCGCATTTTCTCATAAGCTTCCCGGACACAGGCTTTCATAATGCGGATACCGGACACGTCTTCCTGCATGATTTCATTCATAGCATCCAGATACGCCTGCAGCCTGGAAAACAGGGGATTTGCTCTCCACAGGCAGAATCCAATGACGCCCACCAGAAACGGGAAAGCGCACAGTACAATGAACCCGAATCCCAAATTCAGCCGGAACATCAAATACATGCTCCCGAAGGTAAGAAGCGAAGTGCGGATCAGC
>CASCGD010000149.1 GCA_949132985.1 uncultured Lachnospiraceae bacterium | reverse complement strand
AAATGACTTCAAATGGATGAAGATCAGGGTTTTCGGACAGTCTGGGGGGGGGTAACAGGGGGGCGGCCCGGTAGCCGGATTCCAGATTACTGCATGGGCCGGGTATCGGATGTAAACAGCAAAGAGTGGATCATACAGGAATGTGATGCTGTATTTCATCCCTCTGTGGTGCAGAGAGACGATTTTAATTCTCTGTTCCGCAAAATCGATGCGTTTGGAGAATTTATAGCCGCGTACGATTCGCAGATATTGGGCTTTATTGTTTTTTATGCAAACGATCAGAGGGATGGGGGCGCATATATTACGCTTCTGGCTGTAAAAACGGCTTATCAGGGCCGGCATATCGGACAGAGGTTATTAAATGAGTGCAAAGCCTTTTCGAGGAGAAGGGGAATGAAGCTTCTTAAGCTGGAAGTGAACCGGGATAATGCGCAGGCGATCCTCTTTTATGAGAGGAATGGGTTTCATTTTACAAAACGATATACGGATAGCGGTGTCTATATGGAAATGGAGCTGTTGTAACTGTTCCTAACCGCTTGCACAGGTAGCAGGCGGCTACACTGGCCAATACGGAGTGAATAAGAGCTTGAAGCGTGCTCACATAGTCCCCCCTTTCCTTACCGATATAGGGGCGGTAACGGGATTATTATATTATGAAGTTTAAAGATATTCTATATAAAATAAATTGATTTTTAAAAAGCTATGGCTTGCGCCGGGGCTTTTTTGGATGAGTATTTTGAAGAGGAGAGAGTCCATGAACAAACCAATTTTAGTCACCCGCTCTTCTATGCCTTCGCTGGAGGAATACATAGAGGAAATCCGCGATATCTGGGAATCGCATCAGCTAACCAATATGGGGGAAAAGCATCAAAAGCTGCAAAAGGAATTATGCTCGCATCTGGATGTGGATCAGATCGAGCTTTTTACAAACGGGCACATGGCGCTGGAGCTTTCCATGCAGGCTATGCATTTACAGGGCGAGGTGATTACCACGCCCTTTACGTTTGCCTCCACCACGCATGCCATTGTGCGGAACGGGCTGGAGCCTGTTTTCTGCGACATTAACCCGGTTGATTTTACAATCGATGTGTCAAAGATCGAGGACTTAATTACAGATCGCACCTGCGCTATCGCGCCGGTCCATGTGTACGGAAATATCTGTGACGTGGAAGAGATAGAAAGGATTGCCGGGAAATACGGCTTAAAGGTCATCTATGACGCGGCCCATACCTTCGGCGTGACGTATAAAGGGCGCGGGATTGGCTCCTTTGGAGACGCGTCCTGCTTCAGCTTCCATGCGACTAAGGTGTTCAATTCCATCGAGGGCGGTGCGGTGAGCTACACGGATGCGGATTTCGGCCTGGAGTTGTACCGTCTGAAAAATTTCGGGATCCGCGGCCCGGAGGTGGTGGACGGGGTGGGGGCAAACGCGAAGATGAATGAATTCTGCGCGGCGATGGGTCTTTGCAACTTAAAGCATGTGGACGAGGAGATCGAAAAGCGCGCGGCTGTCGCCGGGGTTTACCGAAAGCTTCTGGAGGGAGTGGACGGGCTTGCCCTGAGTCCGTCGCAGGAGGGCGTGAAGCCCAATTACGCCTATTTCCCGGTGGTGTTTGACGAAAAACGGTTCGGGGCAAGCCGCAACGAAGTGTTCGCCCGACTGGCAGACGAAGGGATTTTTGCCAGGAAGTATTTCTATCCGCTGACGAACAGCTTTAGCTGCTTCCATGGAAAATACGATGTAAATGAGACGCCAGAGGCGCTGTATGTGAGCAAGCGGGTGCTGACGTTGCCGATGTATGCGGAGCTGGCGCTGGAGGAGGCGGAGCGAATCGGGAGGATCGTTTTGTCATGCGGGAAATAAGGCCGCGTTTGCAATGGGAGGATAGAAAGAGGGGAGGGCAGCTCCTGGCAGCAGCAGGATTTTCCTATGCCGGAGTCTGCTTCTTTCCGGATCTGTTTTCGGAAGGAATTAACGGATTCAGCCACAGCGTCTTGCATCTGGCTGTTCTCGCCGTTTTTATGGTGGTTTATTTAAAAGGAAGTTCTTTTTCGATCAGTTCATATTCCTATGTGCTCGGAGCGGCGTATTCATTTTGTCTTCTTGCCGGGAAAGCGATTTCAGACACAGGCATTTTGCCTTTGCGTACCTGGAAATTTTGGGGAGTATGGGCAGTCTTTGGTATTTTGGCAGCCCATGGGCTTGAGTGGGGGTACTGCTGTATTGCGGACGCCTGTTCGAGAACAGTGAGATCGGGCAGAAGTCGTCTGAAGATAAAGCGCAGATGGATCTGGGCCGGTATATTTCTGGCATGGCTTCCGGTCTGGCTCGCCCTGTATCCAGGGGCATTTGCTTATGATGCGGAATTTGCATATGAACAGATCCGTACAGGAGCGCTTACATCGCACCATCCGGTTCTGCACACGCTGATACTGGGAAATGCAGTCAGGCTTGGAAATCTGAGCGGGGGATATAATTTTGGAATTGCAGGATATTGCGTGCTGCAGATGGCATTTGTGTCGTTTGCGTTCAGCTATGTGACGGATTGGGAAGCTTACCGGAAAGCCATGGATGATGTGCCTGGCCTTTATCTGGTACGCATGCTTTCCGGTCGTGTCAGTTACGGCAGGCTGTACGACAAAGGATGTCCTTTTCACGACATTTGCCCTGCTTGAGGCCATTTTCTTTTATCAATTCATAAAAGGAAATTCATAAAAGGAAAGAAATTATATAAGAATGACTTTATTTTGTGGATTGTAGTTAGCTGAATGGTTATCATTCTGCGCAATACAGGCATTTATATTTTTTTACTGTATTCAGTCATTTTCTTATGTTCACTTAACAGGCATAAAAGAAAATTATTTTTGAAATTTATGATGTTTACACTCGCTTTATGGCTTCTGTATGTGGGGCCATTTTACCAATATCTGCATGTAGAACCGGCTGATAAAAGAGTAATGTTCAGCATTCCGGTTCAGCAGATGGCCAAAGTTTATAACCAGGGAGGGGATCTGCTTTCTGATGAGAAGAAGATGCTGTTTGAGATTTTGCCTCAGGAACGCCTGGAATATAATTATGAGCCACGGCTGGCAGATCCGATGAATGGGGCATTGCAGATGGAGGCGCTTTCAGATGCTCCATTGAAATATATCAATCTATGGTTGCGGATAGGAATAAAGAACCCGGTGCTCTATATTAGCTCCATTCTGGAAAATACAATTGCCTATTGGTATCCGTGCAGTCTTGTAGACGGATACACGCGTTATTATAGGAAGCACCGCCCGATTGAATATGAACTGTATCGGGAAAGCAGCTATTTTGCACCTATAACAGAACCTCCAGGCAGGAGAAAAAGTAAAATTCCTGTTTTGGAATCAGTGATTATGGAACTTATGCTGACAAATCTTCCTCAGAAAATCCCTGTTATATCTATGCTGTTTTCCCCTGGAATGATGCTGTGGATTTTAATAGGCAGTATGGGATATTGTCTGCGGCAAAAGAAAAGGGATAAGGGATTCGTGTTGCTTTTTATGCTCGTAATAGTCCTGGCATGTTTTGTGGGATCAGTTGCCCTGATACGGTATTGTCTGATACTGTTTTATGGATTTCCTGTGATATTTGCATGTTTAACTGCGAGAAGCTGTGAATTGCAGGCTCCAGGGAGTGTTTCATGTTTGGTTTCAGTGAATATGGGGGAGGAGAATGATGAAAAATTGGGCTAAAAGGCATATGTCAGAATGTATTGTCGCAGCGCTCATTGTATTATTCCGGTTTATCTACTATAAAAATATCCAAATTGCGACAACATACCCGGACAGCGCGAGCTATATGGGGTTTGGAGCGGTCCTGTCCGGCGCAAGGACGCCGGGGTATCCGCTGTTCGTCGAAGCCTGCAGGCTGCTTACCGGAGACACGCATCATCTGACAGGAGTGGTGCTGTTTCAGATCGCATTATCCTTAACAGCCAACTGTTTCCTTTATAAGGCTGTCACGGAGGCATGCAATAACAGGCGGATTGGCTGTATCACCGCGCTGCTGTGGGGATGCTGCCCAGGGGTGATTTCCTGGGATGTCCTGATTTTAAGTGAGTCGTGCTCACTCAGCATCACAATTCTTTTTCTTTATTATGC
>CASCGD010000148.1 GCA_949132985.1 uncultured Lachnospiraceae bacterium | reverse complement strand
TCAAATTTAAGCAATTATTTTTCTACAATTCCTAAAAGAGATCTCTGATTATCTGAGCGAAAATCTCTTTTCATTGATAAAGCAGTTTGGCACGTTTGCCGTCACTGTCATATTCCTGCTCTATCAAAATTTCAAGCTTGCCCTGTTTTCGATCGTTCCGGTAATTCCGCTGATTTTCTATTGTTCCTTTTCGAGCAAAATGATAAAAAATTACACACAACAATGCCAAAATAGCAAGAAAAAAATCAACGGGCTGGCGGACATGATTTTGGAATTGTTTCCGATCATTCAGGTTTACGACGCGTATCGGCTGATTGCGGGCGTCATGGAGGAAAATCTTACTGAATGGGGCGATTCAAGTATTCAGAAAGAACAGATTTCTGCCAGGCTGATGTCGCTTTCCGGCGTGCTCTCATTTGTACCGCTTTTGTTACTGCTTGGATTGGGCGGGTTTATGGTGATCCATGAAAAAATAAGCATAGGAACTTTTTATATATTTATCAACCTGTCGGGAAATGTTTCACGCTTTTTACAGAACATGCCGGGAATCTATGCCGCTTTTCGCCGTTTTTGCGCATCTATTGACAGATTGGAGGGAAAACTATGGTTCAATACGCGGTTAATTTAGAAAATATTTCGTTTTCCTATGAGAATCATACAGTGATAAAGGATTTGTCGCTTCAAGTCGAACCCGGCGAACACATCGGAATTGTCGGGGACAGCGGATGCGGCAAGAGCACGCTGCTGAAAATTCTTGCTGGTCTGTATGCGCCAGATCGCGGAACAGCGGTCATTGCAGGCGAACATTTGCCTGGGGAAATCAGAAAGCAGGTAGCGCTTGTCATGCAGAATAACAGCCTTTTTCCGCTGTCCATAAGGGATAATATTACCTGCGGTCACAATTATCCAGATGAAATGGTATGGGCAGCCTGCCAAAACGCAAGCCTCGTGAAATGGATTGAGACGCTTCCAGACGGTCTGGATACAAATGTGGGCGAACGGGGAAACCAGGTGTCAGGCGGGCAGGCGCAGAGAATCCAGATCGCCAGGGCGCTTTGCAAAAATGCATCGATTATTTTGCTAGACGAACCAGTCTCGGCACTAGATCCGGATACCGGACATTCCGTTTTGGAAGCTTTATGCAATCTGACAGATGGCAGGACAGTGATCCATGTCACCCATCATCAGGAGACGCTTGACGACCGCTACACAATCTATCGCATGGAGGGAGGGAAAATGATTCGTGAGTGAGCTTCGCAAACTGATCAAAAGAATGGGCGTCTGGCGTAAATACATATTTTTACTTCTGTTGCGCTCGCCGTTCGATGCTTTCAGAACCTGGCTGTCGGCAAATTTGATGAAATCTGTCTTCCTCTGTCTGGAAACAAAACTTTCCGGCGCACTTTTTAAATTGTGCATAATATACGGCTTGCTATGCGCTGTGCTATTTGTATATAATGGAATCATATGGACGAGATACGCTGCATTTTCAGCAAAAGCAGAAATTGAACTCCAGAAAAAGATGTTTGGTAAAATGTTAAGTCTGCCGCTGAAACGGATTGACCATCATTTTAGCGGTGAATGGATCACAAGGTTAAACAGTGATATACAGGCTGCGTTTACAATGATGAACGGCCCGCTGAATATTCCCCACCTGGCGGTCGCCATCATAAATATCCTGTTGTCCTGCCTTCTGATGCTAAAGAGCAGCGTCCTTTTTTTGGCAATAACATGGATGTTTGCGATTCCCCAAATCGTCATAAATGATAAAATCGTGCTGAAAGCGATACCAAAATTAAAGGAGGCATCGCAAAATACCATGGCCGAGAATACTTCCGCCATCAAGCCGTTACTCACAGACGCAGACACAATCCTGTTATATGACGCCAAAGAGCTGATGATGGCAAACTGTGCCAAAACAAGCAAAAGACTCATGAAAATCAATATGAAAATGCATATAAGAAAGGCGGTCGGCGACGCGGGTATGCGTTTATTCGGGATCGGGGGATATCTTGTGATTCTGCTCACAGGATATCGGCTGATTTATGATGGAACGATGGCATTTTCGGATATCGTTTATTGTTTTCAGGTCAGGGGTTCCATTTTATCGGGAATCTTCATGCTCATATCCTGCATAAACAACCAGAAGGCAAATTCCGTCTGCATCAAAAGAATCAATGATACATTGGAAGAATAGGAGGCGCTTATGAAAGATGACCTTATGCTGATCGGAGAAATCGCAGATTTCTTTGGAATTTCCAGAAAAGCAATCCGCCTGTATGAAAAGAAAGGCATTTTAAAACCGGTGAAAACAGACGCTGCCAACGGATACCGCTATTATTCGGCGGAACAGGTACAGCAGTTAAACGCGCTGTTAGAATTAAAGGCACTCGGTTTTTCCCTCGACGAAATCAAAATGATTCTCGACGGAAAAACAGCGAAGGAGTCCTTGCTGGAAATGCTTGAAAAGAAGCGCCGGGCATGGCTGGAAACCATAGACAGCGCCAGATATAAGGAGGAGTGTCTGGGCGAGATGATTCAAAACCTGCAGGCTTCCAGCGCGGCGCAAGAGATTACTGAAATGACGGAGGAGGAACGGGCGTGGCTGCTGGTAAAGATGGTGTGCCTTGAGGATGTCAGGGCACAGAAGATTCTGAGTGAGGCGTTGTGGTTATAAAATATCTTCAGGCTCGCATTGCATCACTCAAATACGGAACCAGCTCTTCAATCGACAGCGTTTTTTGCTGCATGGTATCCCTGTCCCTGACCGTGACGGTTCCTTTTTCCAGCGTATCGTCATCGACGGTGACCGCAACGGGCACTCCGATGGCGTCAGCGCGGCGGTAGCGCTTGCCGATGCTTCCCGATTCGTCATACTGCACCATAAAGTGTGCGCGCAGATTCCGGTAGATTCCCATTGCTTTTTCAGCGTGCCTTTTCTTGATCAGGGGCAAAATGACTGCCTTAACCGGGGCAAGAAATGGTCTGATTCCCAGAACCACCCTTGTCTCGTTCTCACTGACGCGCTCTTCATGCAAGCCCTCAAATAAAACCGCCAGCACAATACGGTCAAGTCCGTATGTGGATTCTATGATATATGGTATATACTTCTCGCGCGACGCCTCATCAAAATATTCCATTGATTTTCCGGAATACTCCTGATGACGGCTCAGGTCAAAGTCAGTGCGGTTGTGCGTCCCGTTGATCTCCCCCCAGCCAAATGGAAACAGATACTCTATGTCGCAGGCCTCCTTCGCGTAATGCGCAAGCTTCTCATGGTCATGAAACCGCAGCCTTTCCGGGGACAGCCCCAGATATTCGAAGAACGCTTTTCCATAATTTTTAAAATACTGATACAGGGAACTGTCCTCTCCTTCTTTGCAGAAGGTCTGATACTCCATCTGTTCGAACTCAATCGTGCGGAAGGTAAAATTCTTGGGCGTGATCTCATTGCGAAATGCCTTTCCGATCTGTCCGATACTAAACGGTAGCTTTGCCCGCATGGAGCGCATGACATTCAGATAGTTGACATACTCACCCTGCGCATTTTCCGGCCGCAGATAGATTGTGCTCGCGCTGTCACTCGTCGCGCCGCGCTGTGTCTCAAACATCAGGTTAAACTGCCGGATATCCGTAAAATCTGATTTTCCGCATACCGGACACGGAACCTTTTGCCCGCGGATATACGCAAGTATCTCCTCCTGCGTCATTGCATCCACATCGACAGCACTGTCATACTCCTGTATCAGATTGTCCGCACGGTGTCTGGTCTTGCACTCCTTACAGTCCAACAGGGGATCGGTGAAACCGGCGCGGTGGCCGCTCGCCTCCCATACCCGCGGATTCATCAGAATATCCGCGTCCAGCTCATAGCTGTTCTCCCGCTGCTGTATAAAATAATATCTCCAGGCGTCCTTGATCTGGTTTTTCAGCCGCGTCCCTAACGGGCCGTAGTCCCATGTGTTTGCCAGTCCTCCGTAGATCTCGCTCCCCTGATAAATAAAGCCGTACTGGTTGCAGTAAGATACCATTTCTTCCATTGTAAAACTTGTTTTCTCCATGTTACCCTCTTCCTTTCCATTAAAAAAGCCCTAAGTATACTCACATATACTTAGGGCGAATAAACGACCGCGGTC
>CASCGD010000147.1 GCA_949132985.1 uncultured Lachnospiraceae bacterium | reverse complement strand
AAACAACTTGAGATCTGATGGTGAGAAATTCGGATAAACCTCACCGAGCACCGCAAGCCCGCCGGTAACAACCGCAGTAGCCATTGACGTGCCGCTTTTGCTCACATATCCGCCATGACTGCCGCAGCTGATGATGCGCGTTCCCGGCGCTAAAATTTCCGGCTTTGTAACACAGCTATCGGTGGGCCCCCTACCGCTGTAGCCGATATTCATGCTTCCCCTTAAAAGCCCCCGATCGTTGTCGTCGAGACTGCCCACGGTAATCAGCTCCGGAATACTTCCGGGAACTGTCACCGAAGATACCCCCGGACCGTTATTTCCGGATGCCGCCACCACGCAGATGCCCTGCTCCCAAAGCCTTTCAACCGCCGCGATCAGTTCCTGCTGTTCCCGGCGCTTTGTGTGCGGCATCATTCCGATAGAAATATTTAAAAAACGTATCTGAAGATGCATCTGATTTTTTAGAATCCAGTCCACTGCCCGGATAATCGCCTCGATGTCCCCGTTTCCCATGGAGTCGAGAACCTTTAGTACAACATAACGGCATCCCGGCGCCACACCCATATATTTTCCGTTCCCGGAGCTGCCGCTTGCGCCGATAATACCTGCAAGGTGCGTGCCATGTCCGTTGTCATCGTACATTCCTGAACGCCCGTTGACGAAATCATGAAAATCCAGCACACGATTTTTAAAATCTGCATGCATTGCCATTCCGGTATCCAGGATCGCCACCGTAGATCCGGTGCCAAAATATCCCTCACTGTGTGGGATCTGTGTATGAATTAATTTTCGTACCCGTTCCATACGAAATCCTTTAACTGAAAGAATTATTTTATCATATGCAGGAGGGAGTGAAAAAGTCACATCACCGTTTTTTTAACCGGGTTTGTCAGAAACAGGCAGCTTTCATATGCCGGCCGCGCATAAAAAGGGGAACTGGTTTTTACCAATCCCCCTTTGATTTTCTGATTTCAAATATCAATCAGCAATACTTATCTCTCCGAAGCCGGAACATCCTTGATGGAGAAGCTCATCCGGCCCATCTTGTCCTTGCCAAGGCACTTGACGGTGACCTTGTCGCCGAGGGTCAGGACATCCTCCACGCGGTTAATGCGCTCCCTTGCGATCTTGGAAATATGAACCATTCCCTCCTTGCCCGGTGCAAACTCTACAAATGCGCCGAACTCCTTGATGCTCACAACAACGCCCTTGAAGATCTGTCCGGCCTCAAAGTCGGTAGTGATAATCTGAATCATTTCGATGGCCTTGTCCATCATCGCAGGATCTGTTCCGCAGATGGATACGGCTCCGTCGTCCGTAATGTCAATTTTCACGCCAGTGCGGTCGATGATCTCATTGATGGTTTTGCCGCGCTGTCCGACCACATCTCCGATCTTCTGGGGATCGATCATGATCTGAACGATCTTCGGCGCGTGGGGGCTAAGCTCCTTTCTCGGCTCCGCGATGGCCTTGGACATGCAATTGTCCATAATAAAGAAGCGCGCCTCGCGGCATCTTGCAATCGCACCTTCCACGATAGGACGGGTCAGACCGTGAATCTTGATATCCATCTGGATGGCCGTGATTCCGTCCTTTGTTCCGGTCACCTTAAAATCCATATCCCCGAAAAAGTCCTCAAGGCCCTGAATATCGGTCAATAATACGAAATCTTCATCGGTGTCTCCGGTTACCAGTCCGCAGGAAATGCCGGCAACCATCTTCTTGATGGGCACGCCAGCAGCCATGAGCGACATACAGGACGCACAGGTAGAAGCCATGGATGTGGACCCGTTAGACTCGAAGGTCTCGGACACTGCGCGGATTGCATAGGGAAACTCCTCCTCGGAGGGAAGCACCGGAATCAGCGCGCGCTCCGCCAGAGCACCATGTCCAATCTCACGACGGCCGGGGCCGCGGGACACCTTTGTCTCCCCAACGGAATAGGACGGGAAATTGTACTGGTGCAGATAACGTTTCGTTGTAATATTTAAATCCAGGCCGTCAATCTTTTGTACCTCGGAGAGAGGCGCAAGGGTCACAATATCACAGATCTGTGTCTGTCCGCGTGTAAACATGGCAGAACCGTGAACACGAGGGATGATATCAACCTCCGCAGCCAGCGGACGGATCTGATCGAGCGCACGCCCGTCAGGACGCTTGTGGTCCTTTAAGATCATCTTGCGGACGGTCTTTTTCTGATACTGGTAAACGGCATCGCCGATGAGCGGCAGCCACTCTTCATTTTCTGCAAAAGCAGCCTCAAGCTTTTCGGTAATCTGGCGGATATTCTCTTCCCGCACCTGCTTTACGTCGGTAAATACGGCAGTCTCCATCTCCTCCGGCGGAACGATTTTTTTGATCTCGTCAAAAAGCTCCCCGGGAATCGCACAGCTCGTATAGGTATGCTTCGGCTTTCCAACCTCCGCAACGATCTTGTTGATAAACGCGATGATCGTCTGGTTGATCTCATGAGCCTTGTAGATGGCCTCAATCATCTTGTCCTCGGGAATCTCATTGGCTCCCGCCTCGATCATAATCACCTTTTCCGCGGTGGATGCGACGGTAAGCTTCAGGTCACCCTTGTCCCACTGCTCCTGGGACGGATTGACGATGAACGCACCTTCCACCATACCCATCTGGGTCATGGCGCAGGGGCCTGCAAAGGGAATGTCAGAAATGGAAGCGGAAATGGCAGCGCCCAGCATCGCCACGATCTCCGGACGACACTCAGGGTCCACACTCATTACCATATTATTCAACGTCACGTCATTGCGATAATCCTTCGGGAATAAGGGGCGCATCGGGCGGTCAATGACACGGGAGGTCAGAATCGCATTTTCAGAGGGCTTGCCCTCGCGCTTGTTAAAGCCTCCGGGGATCTTGCCCACCGCATACATTTTTTCTTCGAACTCAACGCTCAGCGGGAAAAAGTCGATGCCGTCACGGGGCTTTTCCGATGCGGTTGCAGTGGATAACACGGTGGTCTCGCCGTATTTTAACAGCGCAGCGCCGTTTGCCTGTGCAGCAACCCTGCCGATGTCTACAGTCAGCGTCTTGCCGCCAAGCTCAATGGAATAACTCTTGTACATATTTTTCTCCTTGTCTTATAAATGCCTAAGACAGATGTTCCCGAAACTACTGGAAAACACACAAAAGCGCACGGCATCAGCCCGCAAAAAAGCGGCGGGGTCATGTGCTTTTCAGTGGTCTCGGAATCTCCATCTGCCTGGTTGTTGAAAGAATCGAGCAGGGAACATTTCTCCCTGCTTGCCGCGCGGGGCACATGTCGCGTCAACAACAAACGGCCTTATGGGCCCTGCGCATAGAAATCCAGCCGGGATGAGAGTCACGACTGAAAATAGAGCGGATGTGCTCCGCCCTATTTTTATAAACACTATTTTCTCAAGCCCAAACGCTCGATCAGAGAACGATAACGCTCGATATCCTTTTCTTTCAGATACGCCAGCAGGCGGCGTCTCTGTCCTACCATCTTTAAGAGACCTCTGCGCGAATGATGATCCTTTGCATGCACCTTTAAGTGATCGTTCAGCTCATTGATCCGTGTGGTGAGCAGCGCGATCTGCACCTCCGGTGAACCGGTATCGCTCGGGGTCTTACCGTACTCAGCGATGATCGCTGACTTTTGATCTTTTGCTAACATTTTTGTTTCCTCCTTGTTTTTCTATGCCGGATATACAGTAAGCGGTCGGAGTGTCCGTCAAACCGAATATACGGCTCTTTACTCATACTTAGACAATATAGCACATTGTGAATATAAATGCAAACATTTTTTCTGTTTTTACCTGCCGTTTTTCTTTTTCAGTTCTTCATGCGGCACACCAGAGCGCAGGGCACGAGCAACCTCCATAAGATCACTTTCTCCATTTTCTCTGCCTTCCTCCCGCTCCAGTTCCAGTCGGTGCTCAAATGTAAAATCCCACTGCATCATCTTCACCACCTCCGTATAGTGCTTTTTCAAATAAACTTCAACCCCGCTCATCATGAGGGGGCTGTTGGGAAATAGATAGTTCCCGACAGCCCCTCCCTATATCTATTTATTTTGCTTGTGCCATTGAGAATAAAGCCTCTTGTAAAAGTTTAGAGAAATTGATATTATTTTTTTCAGCAAAAGTATTCAGCC
>CASCGD010000146.1 GCA_949132985.1 uncultured Lachnospiraceae bacterium | reverse complement strand
AGGCCATAGCATGTATTTTGGTTTGACGGAAAGAGGCCATAGCATGTATTTTGGTTTGACGGAAAGAGGCCATAGCATGTATTTTGGTCTGCCAGGGGGAGATCATAGCATATATTTTGGTCTGCCAGGGAGAGGTCATGGCATGGTTTTTGGTCTGCCGGGGAGAGGCCATAGCATGGTTTTTGGTCTGTCGGAAAGAGGTTACAGCATGTATTTTGGTCTGCCAGGGGGAGGCCATAGCATGTATTTTGGTCTGCCGGAAAGAAGCCGCAGCATGGTTTTTGTTTGCCGAAAAGAGGTCAGGACATGGTTTTCCCGCCTGCCGGAGGCTGACGGAATGCGCGGATTTCAGCAGTTTGGCTATGCCGGAAAAGTTTGTGATGGGATGAGGATGATAAAACAGACAGGGGGATCAAATGGCGCAGGATCTGAAAATAATGCTGAGGACATTGGCGGTGCTCGCCCTCCCTACGGTTGCGGAGGAGGTGCTCACAACGCTTTTGCAGTATGTGGACACCGCGATGGTCGGGCAGTTGGGGGAGCAGGCAACGGCGGCGGTCAGCGTGACGACGACGATCAACTGGCTGATTGGGAGTCTCGCGGGAGCGTTGGGTGTGGCGGTTCTGGCGATGATCTCCCGGGCTTATGGAGCCGGGGAGGAGGAGCGGATGCGCGTTCTCTCCTCACAGGTTGCGCTTGTGGCGGTGGTCAGCGGCACGATTCTGACTGCGGCCGCCCTGATCCTCTCACCCTTTATCCCGGTGTGGATGGGCGCTGAAAGAGCGGTTCAGGGAGAGGCGAGTGCGTACTTTTCCATTATCAGTCTGGCACTTTTATTCCGCACCGGGAGTGTCCTGTTTGCGTCGGCCATCCGGGCAACTCAGAATACGATGCTGCCAATGCTCATCAGCTTGTTTTGCAATTTACTGAATGCGGGACTGAACTATGTTCTGATTTACCGTGCGGGGCTTGGCGTGCGGGGCGCGGCCTGTGCCTCTGCCATTTCCTATACGTTTTCCGGGATACTCATGTATATTGCCTATCGCAGAAACAGGTATCTGCGCTGGCGGTGGCGGGACTTTCGTGTGGATGCTGCTGTTTTGCGGGAGGGCGCGGGGCTTTGCCTTCCGGTGCTCGGCACTAGCTTTGTGAGCTGCATGGGCTACGTTTTTTTTGCCGGACTTGTCTCGGGTATGGGGACGACGGTGTTTGCGGCGCACTCCATTGCGGTGACGGCGGAGACGATTTTTTACATTCCCGGCTACGGCCTTCGGACGGCTACATCCACACTGGTCGGCGCAGCTCTCGGGGAGAAAAACCAAAAGAAATTTGAGCAGATTGTGCTGCTGAGTGTAGGGCTTACCGTGAGCATGATGGTGTTCAGCGGGCTTTTTTTGTATGTGATTGCGAAGCCGCTTATGGGCATTTTTTCAAGCAGCGGGCGTGTCGTTTCACTGGGCGCGGGGATGCTTCGGCTTGTAGCATTTTCGGAACCCTTCTTCGGTCTGATGATCGTGATGGAGGGGATTTTTTACGGCCTGGGCAAAACACGCTATGCATTTCTCGTGGAATCTGCCAGCATGTGGGGCATCCGTATTTTCTTTACGTTTCTGTGCGTGAAGGTGTGGGGACTGGATTTGCGGGCGGTGTGGTATTGCATGATCGCGGACAATGTGGTGAAGGCGCTGTTGTTTGCGGCTCCGGTGCTCAGGGAAAAAGGACGCAACAGTCTTTTTCCGGCGGAGGGCGGTTGAACAACAGGGGAAATGCCAGGCGGCGGTCGTGCGGGAATACTGGATCGCTGACCCTGACCGTAGATATTCCGGTCATTTACAAGGCGGACGATTGAGGTGTATCCGAATGTATGCTGCCTGAGGACAACGCAGATCATTACCGGAATATCACGGTTCAGGGCGTGTGTGCCCGATTTCACTGAGGGTATATTTGACAGTTTTCATATTACTCCGGCGGATAAATGTCGACGAATTTTACGCAGAATCATTTTTCATCTGCAAGGAGGAAGAAGGCGGCGCAGCGGGGCTACGTCAACGGATGACAACGCAGCAGATGGAAATTTAAGCAAGTAAAAACATCGGTATTTAACCGCCGGAGTAATATCATAGCGCTTGACAGAAGCCTCCTGCAATTGCAGGAGGCGTTTTAATTTTGTGCGGAGACAGTTTTGCGGGAGGACTGTGCAAAGGCGGCACGGCGGGATCTGCTGCAGAGGGGGCTTTGGTTGGGGCGGGGAATTGGCGGAAGACGGAACAGTAGCAGGATTTCTATTTTCTACTTGCAACATGGAGAGAAATACGATACAATTGCAAAGGACTTTATTTTACTAAAGGAGTAAATTACGAAAGTATGAATCAGAAGAATAAGCGGCAAGGCATGACGATGGAGCGCATGCTCAGCCTTATCTGCTTTGCATTGATTATTGGACTGTGGTGTGCGCTAACCTTTGGCGGGGTGGTGTCGGAGCTGTTTTTGCCCTCTCCGGCGGCGGTGGTAAAGCGTATCGCGGAGCTGTATCGGGACGGTTCGCTGTGGGCGAACTGCTATGAGTCCACGGCACGGGTGGTCATCGGCTGGTTCTGGTCGGTTGTAGTGGCGCTTCCCTGCGGGATGCTCATGGCAAATTCGCGCAAATTTAGTGCCTTTGTCCAGCCGATCATTGAGTTTGCCAGATATCTTCCGGTTGTCGCCCTGGTGCCGCTGACACTGCTCTATCTCGGCATTGACGAGACACAAAAGTATACGATTATTTTTCTGGGCACCTTTTTCCAGCTGGTGCTCATGGTATGCGATACGGTTTCCGGTGTGGATGCGAATCTCATTAACGCGGCGAAGACTCTCGGCGCGGGAAAGCTGCAGGTCTATAAGGAAGTAATTTTTCCGGCAGCGCTGCCGGGACTGATGGATGACTTTCGTCTGACCATTGGCTGGGCATGGACGTATCTGGTTGTCGCGGAAATGGTGGCGGCACAGAACGGGCTGGGATATATGATTCTGCGCTCCCAGCGCTACCTGGCGACGGATACGATTTTTGCGGGCCTGATTTTGATCGGACTCATCGGGCTGGTGACGGATTTCCTGTTCCGTATCCTGACGCGGCTTGTCGCGCCCTGGCATGAGCGTCTGGCGGACAGATAAATATTCAAAAAAGAGTCTGCGCGCATGGCAGGAGGCGGATCAGGCACCTTCGCCTGCGGAGATTTGACCGGTGCTGCGGAGACGGCATTTTGCGTATTGGCTACGCAGATAGGGGAATAGGATGGAACAGTACAAGCTGCAGGCGATTGACCTGACAAAAATATATGACGGCGGGAATAAGGGAAAGATTACAGCCATCGATCACGTGAATATCGAGGTGGAGGACGGCGAGTTTGTGATGATCGTAGGTCCTTCCGGATGTGGAAAGACGACGCTCATCAACATTTTGGGCGGCCTGAATGACGCCACCACAGGGACGGTGCTCCTCGACGGAAAGCCCGTGGAGGGGCCGGGGGCGGACCGGGGTATGGTATTTCAGAGCTACAGCCTTTTTCCGTGGCTTTCCGTGCAGAAGAATGTGGAGTTCGGCCTCAAAATGAAAAAGACGCCGAAGGAGGAGCGCACCCGGCAGGCGAAAAAATTTATTGACCTTGTGGGACTTGCCGGTTTCGAGGATGCCCTGCCCAAGCAGCTTTCCGGCGGTATGAAGCAGCGCGTGGCGATCGCGCGCACCCTTGCGAACGAGCCGGAAATTTTATTGATGGACGAGCCGTTTGGCGCGCTGGATGCGCAGACGCGTGTCGTCATGCAGGAGCTGTTGGCGGACATCAGCAAAAAGACGAAGACGACGATTCTTTTTATCACACATGACATCGACGAGGCGGTGCTGCTGGGTCAGCGCATCTATGTCATGAGCCGCAGGCCCGGGACGATCCGTGAAGTGTTAGAGGTGCATATTCCCGGCGAGAGGAGCCATGAGAGTCTGGTTTTGCCGGAGTTTCTGGAGACGAAAAAGCGGATCATGGACATGCTGTGGGAGGAGAGCAAGGATGCGGCAATGGACAATTAAGGTTATCGTTTGGGAAAACTCCTGAATTGATTATAGGAGGAAAGCAAAATGCGAAGCATTTTATGGAATGCTTTCCGACGATTTGCCCG
>CASCGD010000145.1 GCA_949132985.1 uncultured Lachnospiraceae bacterium | reverse complement strand
ATCCGACAACCTTAAAAAATGCTTTTAAGTCGGTTTACGGGACTTCCCTTGCCGCGCACATCAAAGAACACCGCATGGGGCAGGCTGCAAAGATGTTGAAAGAAACAGATATGACCATAGCCGAAATTGCACAGGCTGTCGGCTATGATAGTCAGAGTAAATTTGCTGCTGCATTTAAATCTTTTTATCAAGTCCTGCCAAGAGCGTACCGAAAAAAGTAATTGAGATGCAGCGCACGATTCAAAGTTGCTCCTATGCCAACAGCCTTGTTTCAGTTGGCTTTCGGATGCAAAGTTTCCGGCATTTTCAAAGCCTCCGCCTAAATGAAAACCCCCGGCGCTCTGTGCCGTCAGGGGTTCCACGTTTTCTGTTTTTCTTCCGTGTGTCCCCTTGTGCACTGAGGGTATAGTTTTTTGAATTGTCCGCGTTTTGTAACATTTTACCCTTATTTTTTCATTATTTTTTTCTGACTCGGACATTTCTGTGACATTTTGGTTTTACAATGTCCTTATCATCAAATAAGAACTACAAAGGTATACCTGAATGTCCTGAGAAGCGGGACAATGATTCGTAGGGAGGAGAATGAGATCATGAATGTATTACAGACGATCGACCTGAAAAAGTATTATGGCAGCGGTCCCAACATTACCCGCGCGCTGGACGGCGTCAACCTGTCGGTGGAGCAAGGGGAGTTTGTGGCAGTGGTGGGAACTTCCGGCAGCGGCAAGTCCACACTGCTGAACATGATGGGAGGGCTGGATACGCCTACATCCGGCAGTGTTATTGTACGCGGAGACGAGCTGTCCCAAAAGAGCGATGAGGAGCTGACCATCTTTCGACGCCGCAATATCGGTTTTATCTTTCAGAATTATAATCTTGTGCCGATTCTGAATGTGTATGAAAATATTGTCCTGCCTGTGGAGCTGGACGGTGATGTGGCGGATGAGAAATTCATGAATGATATCGTGCGAATGCTGGCGTTGGAGGAAAAACTGCAAAGCATGCCCAATCATCTCTCAGGGGGACAGCAGCAGCGCGTGGCCATTGCCCGGGCGCTGATCACGAAACCGGCCATCGTCCTGGCCGACGAGCCGACGGGCAATCTGGATTCCAGGACCAGCGCGGATGTCCTGGGACTTTTAAAGCGCACCAGCAGGGAGTTTAACCAGACGATTGTCATGATTACCCACAACAACGAAATTGCGCAGCTTGCCGATCGCATCGTTCGGATCGAGGACGGAAGACTAAGAGGAGGGCAGGCGCGGAGTGCTTCTGCAATGTCTTCCGGCGAAATGCCCCTGAGCGAAAGCAAGCGGGCGTTTCCATATATTAGAGGTGACAGATCATGACATGGCCATTTGAAAATGACACGTGCAAGGTGGAGAAAAAACTGGCGGAGCGGAGCATGAAAGCTGACAGTCGAAAGAGCGTGTTTGTCATCCTCACGATTGCGCTGGCTGTCTGCCTTATGGGAACCCTTCGGTTTCTCTACTGTGCGCAGCAGATGGAGACACTGGATGAAATTCTTGGGCAGTACCAGGCTGGTTGTGGCGGGCTGACCCGGGAGGAGGTGATCCGGCTTGCGGACGCAGGGCAGTTTGAAAAGTGGGGCTATACCGCTGACGCCGGCAAGGTTCGACATGAGGACAGCGTTTTGAACATCAGTTTTGTCAGTGATGAGATGATCGACTTGATGGGTTATGGAGAGATCACCGGAACCTATCCCCGGGCGGCGGATGAACTCTGTGTGGAGCGGTCTTTTTTTAACCATTTTAATCTTCCGGCAGAGGTGGGCGGGACCCTTCTTCTGGACCTTGGCGGAGGAGAAAAAACCTATACCGTCACAGGTATTTTGGAAACGGAGAGCAACAGCCGGATTTTTACGGTCTGGATTCCGGAGATCGCTGTGAGCACGGAGGGGCACCAGGCATCTTATGAGCTGCAGTTCCGCTTTGCCGGAAGCCAGGAAATGGAGCCGGCGCAGCTTCGCACGCATATTGAACGTTTTTTTGCAGAGATGGGGGTTGCGGAGGATCAGACCTTTTACAGCTCCAACTATTTTGGAATGGTTGACCTTTATCTGGGAAGCGGGACGGAGAGTTATGTCCTGTCGGTACTGATCGCCGTCATTTGTGCCATTGTAATTTACAATATCTTCTACATCTCCGTAATGGGAAAAATGCGGGAATACGGACGCTTAAAGGTGCTTGGGACTACGCCCAGGCAGTTAAAGCGTATCGTGCAACGGGAGCGGCGCGTTCTGACGCTTGCCGCGCTTCCCCTTGGACTGCTTCCAGCCGCAGGAATTGCGTGGATCGCTGTGCCCGGCTACTGGCCGTGGCGCGACAATCTCTGGTCTGCGGCAGTCGTTTCCATCCTGACTTATGCCATGGTTGTGATTGCCACGCGAAAGCCTTTATCCATGGTAGAAAAAGTATCCGCCATGGAGGCCGTGCGGATCACCGCTTATTCGGAGTGTCATGGGCGCAGCGTTTCCAGACGGCTTCACCGTCGGCTGACGTTGACACAGCTGGCTTTGATGAATTTTACCCGTAACCGCAAAAAGGCTTTTATCACAGCGCTTTCCCTGAGCTTGACCGGGATTTTGCTTTTGTGTGTTTCTGCCTACGCGGGTTCGGTGGACGTGAAAGAAATGGCGCAGTCCCAATTTGGAGACAGGAGCCAGTATATTTTGCAGTATGAGGATTATGCAGGACGTGAATTTTTTGAGATGCAGAAAGAAAACCCTCTGGGGCGGACGCTTCGGGAGGAACTTGCTGCGATTCCCGGCGTGGACAATATCACGGCTTACAGCATGGCGTGCGTGGAAATCCCTGCTATCAGTGATATTCCCGGCAACCGTGTGCATGAACCCTTTATCGTCAGAGGAATTTCTGAGGAGCAAATGTCAGGGATGTATACGGATGAGACGGTTTTGGACGGTGCCGTGGATTACCGTCAGCTTCTGGACGGGGACGGCATTCTGGTCTGTCCGGCAGCAGGTGCGCTGAAAGAGATTTACAAAATCGGCTATCAGCTTGGGGATACCGTCACCGTTTCCTGTTACAACGGACGGACGAAGACGTACACGGTGATGGGAATCGTCGAGGATATTCCGATCTGCAATTCCTCCCATTTCTTTGTCCTGCCCGAGGAAGAGCTGTCTGCCCTCTATCCGGAAATTGCGGATTTTACAGGCTGTGTGAATATTCACACAGAACAGGACAGCGGAGAGCTGCGGCAGGCGGTATTTGGCGCTGCGTCTGATGAGCGGGTGGCAGTTTGGGGTCTGGCTGATCTGGCGGCAGAACTTGAGATCGGCCTGCGGGGGGAGCTGACACGGGCTTACAGCATTTTGGTCTTTATCTTTTTGTTTGCCCTCATCAATCTTGTCAACACGCTGATCACGAATCTTCTCACCCGGCAGCAGGAGTTTGGCGTTTTGCAGTCCGTTGGCATGAGTGGCCGGCAGTTATCCAGGATGCTCTCCATAGAGTGCCTGTGCTATGTGGGACTCACGCTGCTTGTCACCGTAACGCTTGGAACGGCGTGCAGTCTGGTTATGTGCAGGGCGTTTGATAAGATCGGAATGTTCGGGAAGCTGACGTATCATTTTCCTGCGTTTCAGGTAGCTCTGTTTGCAGCTGCGCTGCTTTTGGTGCAGGCGGTCTTTTCGGCCGGTGCCGTTCGCTATACGAGAAGGTGTTCTCTTGTGGAGCGTATCCGGGCAACAGACTGAGGCTAAAGCCGGCAAAGGAAAGCTCGTAAAGTGAGCAAAGACAGAATCTTACAGCAGCAGATCAGCATTTCACTGCGATGAAATTGCTTTGGTATTTTGGGCAGGCGATAATGAAAAATCTGTCTGTGCCAGAGCTTGTGACTCTGCTTAGCAGGCCGCGAGATGTCCCCGGACATCCTGCGACCTGCTAAGGTGGTGTGCGGCAACGCGCCGAAGCTTCGATCCTTCCGCAAAGGCTTTGCGTTCAAGCGAATCCGACTTTTTCGTATGACAACTTTTTGACATAACCGATTTGGAGCATAGAATACAAGATATTCTTAACATAGTTGGAATGGATAATGAAAGATTACCTAATCGATGAAATAATCCTATGTTTGGCGCAGAATATTTTCCTGATAGCACTACTCCCCAATTACTGCTTAAAAAGGGATAATAGAGAGCTAGCATTTAACATATTGGCGGTATGTATCCGAGTTGAATGGCTTTTGTTACGGCTTC
>CASCGD010000144.1 GCA_949132985.1 uncultured Lachnospiraceae bacterium | reverse complement strand
TTAATAGCGGGGTTATAATAAAAAATAATTTTGGGTACTTCGTGAAACAACCCTGGGGCAGATTGAGAAAATACTTGTCTTGCCGCATGTTTTTATGTATAATTTTATAGATTTGTTACGGTTAAAAAGGTCCTGACAGCCGGGCCTTTTTGCTCCGATATGACAAAATACTTTAGAGAACAGGCGGGATATCGTGTGAAAAATAAGTGTTCCATGACTGTTTGTGCCTGAATGAGACGAAAGGAATGGAGATTTTTATGAGCAAACTGGATTACCTACGAGAAAATTTGGAAATGTGTGACGAGATCATTCTTGACGCGCTGTGTATGCGCTACCGCGTGATGGAGGATATTACGACCTACAAGCGCAGGAAAGACCTCCCAATCGTACTGCCCGAGCTTGATGAGCAAAAGCGCGAACACCTCCGCAGCCGCCTGAAAAACAATCGGCACATGGATAACATCCTGGATGTGTTTGAGAACATCCTGCTGAACAGCAAAAAAATCCAGTTTAATCAGCTCTTCAATTATAACATTGTGCTGATCGGCTTTATGGGTTCCGGGAAGTCCACAATCTCACGGGCACTCAGCAAGGTGTTTGCGATGGATGTCATCGAGATGGACCAGGTCATTGCCGAGCGGGAAGGGATGAGTATTTCCGAGATTTTTGAGGTGCACGGAGAAGAATATTTTCGAAATCTCGAGACGAAGCTTCTCCGGGAGCTGCAATCACGCAAGGGTGTTGTCATCTCCTGCGGCGGCGGTGTGCCCATGCGGGAGGAAAACGTCGTTGAGATGAAGAAAAACGGCAAGGTGATCCTTCTGACCGCAAAGCCGGAGACGATTTTGGAGCGCGTCAGGAGCAGTCACGAAAGACCGCTGCTTGAAAATAATAAAAATGTTGATTTTATCTCGGATCTGATGGAAAAGCGCAGAATCAAATACGAAGCCGCCGCCGACATCACCATCCATACCGACGGCAAATCGGAATTTGAAATCTGCGAGGAGATCATCGGCCATGCAAAGAAAGACTGATTCCTACTGACGAACAGGAAACCTAGTGGAAGAAACGGTTGTTCCGCTGCGGAAAACAAGCAGGCCGTCCTGTTCTCCGGCAAAGAACAGACGGCCTATTTTACGTCCATGTGACGGCGAATTATCCAATGCATGATTCTGAAAATTTTAACTTACCGGATATTTGAAAGCATTCGTGCGCAGATATTTTTATGCCCGAAGCCCGTTCCGGCACATCCGGGTTACCACCGCATCCGATTCAACCGTCCGTCAGGACTGCTGATTTTTTAGTCCCTGCCGCTAAACGGGCAGTCATAGCGCATATACACATCGAATCCCTCGTGCCGCACTTCCCCGCCGCCTTCCCTCTCAGGCGCCGTAAACCAATGGGTTTCCACAAAAATGACATCCGGATCATCGGGATTATAATATACTTTGGCCGCCTCCTTGTTGCTTGCAAGCTTTCCCACCGGAACCGTTTCGTACCCGGAAAATTCCGCCGTCCCCGCAAGGACAAAGCCCTCCGGCACATCCCCCTCGATCCGCGGCCCATACAGGCGGTCGATTTTATCAAAAGCTTCCTCTGTCACATCCGGCTCATCCCCATAGCTGGTGGCATTCCACAGAGAAGTATAGTATGCTCCCTCATAACAGACCAGATCTCTGCCTCTCAGCCGTTCATCCACATAGAGCACATAGGCATCATGCGGCGATGTGTCTGTAAGCGTCCCCGTCTCATCAACCGTCCCGTCCGTCCTCGCCTCATGATAAACATAAATCCACTCCGGTACATCCGGGTTCACATAGTACGGGCAGTTCTCAAAACCACCAATAAGATCTGCCGTCCCGGCTTTTACAAACCCGTCCGGCAACTCATCCGTGACAGACTGATACGCTGAGATGACATACCTTCTGTCTCCTGACGCAAAATACGGTGGGCCATCGCCGGATGCATCGTCCCCGGAAGTGTCCGGTCTTTGCCCAAAAAGCGGAACCGCTGCAAGTATCAGACACAGGCAGGCTGCCGCTGCCGCCCATTTCCCCCAGCCGCGTTTTTTTCGTACAGGCATCCTGTCTGCGGCTTCCACATAAGCCGGGTCCACCAGTCCCATCTTATCTAAAAATTCATCCCCTCTCATATATGATATCCCTCCTTTTCAAGATGCTCCCGAAGCTGCCTGCGGCACCGGTGCAGCGTAGTTTTTACTTTGCTCTCCGAAAAGGCGAAACGCCCGGAGAGCTCGGCTATGGAATCCAGATACCAGTAGCGTCGGACGAACAAATTTCTTTTTTCCTCGTCCAGCGAGCCGAGGAAGCCGTTGAGCGCTTCGCCGAATGCCAGATCATCGATGCGGCACTCCACATCGTCGGGACCCGGAATACACTGCTCCATCTCCGCGCTCAGCTCACAGATATATGCTCTGCGCTTCAGCCGGCTGCGGTCGCGGCAGCAGTTCAGGGAAATATGGCGGATAATCCGGGCCAGAAACGCGTACAGATAGCCTCCCGGCTCATGGGGCGGAATCCGGTTCCACGCTTCCAGGTACGTATCATTTTCACATTCCTCGGCGGTCTGCTGATCGCCGACGATTCTGCCGGAGAGCACGCGCAGGCGTTTGCCAAATTTTTCGGCTGTATACCTGATTGCTGCCTCGTCGCGCAATAAATATAATTCGACAATTCTCTCATCATCCATAGTTTCCTCTTTTCAATGAGTCGCCCGTTCGCTCTGCTCTCGGGCATTTCGTCGGAAGCCATCTTCAAAAATGCTTCGCATTTTGGCTTCCTCCTCTTTTCAATGTCTCGCCCGTTCGCTCTGCTCTCGGGCATTTCGTCGGAAGCCATCTGAAAAAATGCTTCGCATTTTGGCTTCCTCCTCTCCCTTTAAAGGCCTTCATACAGATAAGCACCGTTTCAGGTGACAAGGTTACACGTTTCAGGAAAATTTATCTGCCGTTATTAGCACCCCGCACATAAAAAACGGCCTTCCTGTTGCTCTCTATGTCTATAGAAAGAACAGGAAACGCCGCCCGTATGTTACTTTACATCAGATTTTCAACCGTTCTTTGACCGTTATGCCAAAGCCACCCGAAATCCGAAACTATTCTACCCAATCATCCTCTGTTCAGCTGTAAAATTTCTCTTTCACTTCCTGTACCGGCATATCCTGCCCGGTAAACAATTTGAACGCCGCAACGCCCTGCCACAAAAGCATACCTTTGCCCGGCACGCAGACGCATCCCGCCTCCTTTGCCTGACGCAGCAGAAGCGTCTCCTGCGGATTATAAACCGCATCGGCAACTACAAGCCCTTCATGAAAAGCGGACAGATCCTTTACAACACTCTCGCCATCCATCGGCTTCATTCCGACGATCGTCGCATTCGCAAAAATATCGCTCGACCGGATCTCCTCCGTCATCTTTGCCACATCGTCAAGGTCAAACACATTGACAACAACGCCCTCCACTGCCTTTCTTATTTTATCCGCCGTCTGCAGCGTGCGCTCGAAAAAAGCATCCTTTTTATTAAAAATTGAGATTTCTTCCGCTCCGTCCAGGGCGCACTGTACCTGAATCGCTGTCGCAGCTCCACCGCCGCCCGCAACCGTAATCTTTTTTCCCCGAACATCAATTCCGTAATCTCTCAGATTATTTACAAAGCCCTCGCCGTCCGTGATGTGTCCGACCAACCTGCCGTCATCGTTGACGATCGTGTTGATGGCGCCGATGATCTCTGCCGCCGGTGAAAGCTCGTCCATATATTTTGCCGCCGCGGTCTTGTCAGGCATAGTCACATTGCCGCCCTTCATCTGAAACAGCCGCATCGCCGCAATGGCATCCCCTACCTCATGCTCTTTGACGTCCAATGCCACATACACATAATCCAGCCCCAGCTTTTCAAAGCTGTAATTGTACATCGCAGGTGACCCGGAATGCTCCACCGGTGAGCCGATGAGCGCCATCAATCCTGTATGTCCTGTTACTCTGCTCTCCATATTTCCAGTCTCTCCTTTTTATCCTTTATAACACCCGCCCGCTTTCGCTTAAGGTACTCTCCACTTGCCTTCCCTTAAGGTAACGCCCGTTCGCTTCCGCTCGCGGGCAAATCGTCGGAAGGCATACTAAAAATGCTTCGCATTTTGCCTTCCTCCCTTTTCAGGGTAACGCCCGTTCGCTTTCGCTCGCGGGCAAATCGTCGGAAGGCATACTAAAAATGCTTCGCATTTTGCCTTC
>CASCGD010000143.1 GCA_949132985.1 uncultured Lachnospiraceae bacterium | reverse complement strand
ACACGCCCCAAGTGCCATCTTTTGGAGGTTGGCGGCGTTAACGTCAATCGGCGTACGTCCAGTACGCCTCATTCCGTCCCCTTGTGCACTGAGGGTAGTATAGCAAAAAAACAGGCACTCCTCCAAAACAGTCATAAAATGTCCCGCTCCGTGCACAAGCGCGTTTATTCTGCGCAAAGCACGCATTTATTCATCATTTTTGCGCGGCAGCGCTTGATACAAAAAAGCAAATCTTGTATAATCAGGTGAGCAAACCACGAAAGGAAGAATCTGTTGACATGCTGTTGTCTTCTTTCCAGATTTCTCTTGCAATCCGCAATGTATGGCCAAAACGTATGGGCTTAAAAGCGTTTTTCGCACTTTATATACTGATGCTGCTCGCCGTAATGCCCGTATCGCTCTTATCCTGTATCCCCTACGGCCTCTTCGCTATTCCGGCGGCAATCTGTATCTATGGGCTGCTCGTCTGCCCGGATACCGCCTCCAGAAATGTCTTCATGGGCCTGATCGGATTTGTGCTTTCCATCGTGACAGATAATTTTATAAATATTCTGATCCCCATGCCTTTATACGGGCCGCCGTATCTTTTCTTCGGTATCCGTGTGATCTCCATTTGCCTGTTTTATCTGATCACTAAGCTCTGCGGCAAGCTGTTAAAAAAGCTATTTTTGTCGGACAAAGGCGTTTTGCGCCTTCCTCAGACGTGGTATGTGATCGATGCCGCATTCATCCTCCTGATCACTATCTTTCTGTTTGACGATCTGATCGATGGACAAAACGGCTCACTCGGCAGAATGATCTACAACAACGTCCTGCACATTTTCGGATATATGCTCGTCATGCTTTTTTTGCTTCTGGCAATGCGCCGCTCTTATCTGGAAAAAATGCAGGCGGAGGCAAAGCCGAAAGCTCTGCAGGATTTGCAGGATTACACACACAATTTGGAGGCCATGTACAACGGACTGCGCGCCTTTAAGCATGATTACATAAACATCCTGCTCTCGCTGTCCGGCTATATCGAAAACGGCAGCATGGATGAATTGAAGAATTATTTTGAAAACAAAATCTTCCCGACATCGAATCTGATTCATCAGGGTGATTACAAGCTGAATCAGCTTGGCAGCATCGGTGTATTGGAAATCAAAAGTCTGCTCTCCGCAAAGATGATCTTGGCTCACGAATCCGGCATCAACGTCACGATCGATATTCCCGAACAGGTGGACCATTTTCCGATAGACACCGTTGACCTTGCCAGAATACTTGGGATTTTTTTGGACAACGCTATTGAAGCTGCACCCACGGCAAATCAGCCGCAAATCGGCTTAAACATCATTCAAAATGAAACCGGCGTGGCGATCATCATTCGCAACCGCTTTTCGGATAACGGCGTGCCGCTTCATAAATTGAAGCAGAAGGGCTTCAGCACAAAAACCGGACATCCGGGGATCGGACTTTCCAATGCAGCAAAGCTCATCGATTCCTATGACAATGTGCTGTTGGAAACGACCGTAAAGGACGGCTGTTTTGTGCAGCATCTGGACCTTGCCGTCAGAAGCGGGCACTGATACAGGGCGAAAACAAAATACGAAGTATTTTTAACAGCCTTTTTGCAACCAACCTGTAAACAGGCGCTGACTCAGGAGTGGTGCAAGATACAACGCACTTTAACACGCCTTCCGGCGGCATACCTGTGAACAGGCGCTGACTCGGGAGTGGTGCAAGATACAACGCACTTTAACATGCCTTCCGGCGGCATACCCGTGAACAGGCGCTGACTCGGGAGTGGTGCAAGATGCAACATACTTTTAACACGCCTTCCGGCGGCATACCCGTGAACAGGCGCTGACTCGGGAGAGAGGAGAACGACTATGCTGAATATTTTTGTGTGCGAGGATCAGGACGACCAACGGCAGGCCATCGCACAGCTCATCCAGAATATCATACTGATCGAAGAGCTGGACATGAAGCTTGTCTACGATACCGGCGACCCTTACGCTCTGCTGGAAAAAGTAACATCCAGCCAAAACACGGGCATTTATTTCCTTGATATTGACCTGAACAGCAGCATGAACGGCATGAAACTGGCTCAGCAGATCCGATCCTATGACCCCCGCGGGTTTATCATCTTTATCACCGCACATTCCGAGCTGAGCTATATGACCTTTCAGTATCGGGTGGAAGCGATGGATTTTGTATTAAAAGACAATCCCGCCGAGGCGAAAGTAAAAATCCGGGAATGCCTGTTCAGCGCAATGGAACGCTACACGCTTCAGACAAACCGGACGCACAAGGTCTGCACGATTGAAACCAGCGGCCGGCGAATCTGCGTAGATTATGATGATATTCTCTTTTTTGAAACCTCCGGCAATATCCATAAGCTCATTCTCCATGCAAAAGACCGTCAAATTGAATTTTCCGGCACTATGAAAGAGCTGGCAGACTCTTTAGGCGCTGACTTTGTGCGCTGTCATCGATCGTATCTCGTAAACAGGCATAACATGAAAGAAGTAGATGCCAAAAACCGGATCATTCACTTTGCCAACGGAGAAACATGCCTGATGTCCACGCGCATGATGAAGGGGCTTTGAACATCCAAAAAACATCCATAAAACTCATTCATTGAGATTTCGGAAAGTTATCAGTAGCCATACCTCTTCCTGTATCTCAGAAACATAAAAACGGTCAATGCAAGCGCCATAAGCTCCGCCGCAGGCGTTGCCAGCCAGATTCCATTTACGCCTAAAAGAAGCGGAAGCACGATCATCGTGATCAGCATAAACACAAACGACCTCGAAAACGCCAGGATAGCCGAAACCACTCCGTTGGATAAAGCAGTAAACATTCCACTGGTAAAAATGTTAAAACCAATAAACAAAAGCGCCATGGTACAAGTCCTGTTTCCAGTCACTGCCAGATCATATACCGGGTTGTCCGGGCGGGCAAAAACAGACACCAGCGGCTTTGTCAGCAGGAAAGATGCCACGACGGTCACGAATGAAATCTCCGCAATTACCCTCATGCTGACCGCAACCAGCTTTTTTTGCTTTTCGCAGTTCTTTTCTCCATAATAATAGCTGAGCATTGGGGCTACGCCATAGGAATACCCTGTATACAGGGAGCTTGCAAACATCAGCACATACATGATAATGGTAACCGCAGCAACCCCGTCCTCTCCCACATAATGAAGCATCGTCCAGTTAAACATCATCGTGATGATTCCGGTAACGAGGGCAGTTGCCATCTCAGAGCATCCGTTTGCAGCTGCATTTGCAACAACCTTAACCCGAAATACTGGCTTCCTGAAATGCAAAAGGCTCTTCTTCCGGCTGAAAACAAACAGCCCTGCAACCGCCGTCACGGAATATCCTAGTCCCGTTGCAATTGCGGCACCGCCAATCCCCAGGCCAAGCCCGGCGATCAACACATAATCAAGCACCATGTTCAGGACGCCGCCTGCCACAGAGCAGACAAGGGAAAGATTCGCCTTTTCGCTGGCGATCATATAAAGCGTGAAATTGTTCATCAGAAGAATCGGTACCGTAAACACCAGATACCGACTTAAATATTCCACACAATACCTTTCCACAGCCACAGACAGATGCATGCCGGCAAAAATATGATCGATTGCCAGATATCCCGCCGCACACATGACAATCCCTGTAACAGCGTTTACCAATATCAAAAAAGTGAAATCTTCCTTCGCTTCCTCATACCTTTTCTCTCCCATCTTTTTCATAATAACTGCACTGCCCCCGGTTGCCAGCATAGTGGAAATCGCTGTGACAAGCTGAATGAGAGGAGCCGTCAGATTAATAGCAGAAAGAGCATCCGTGCCAATCAGATTCGACACAAACAGCCCGTCTACCATCGTGTAAAACGACATAAAAACCGTCATTGCGATTGTCGGCACAGCAAATTTCAGAATATTTTTCAGGGTTACAGGCTTCTCATATACATTTCGTTTTTCCATACTTCCTCCTTTTGCCCGATTATTGGATTGGCATTCAGGTATACCCGCAGGGTATTTCCTTGTAATTGTTTCCTGCGTATGCTATTATAGACCGTACAGTTACTGTTCGGTCAATACATGATTAAAATATTTTATGAGGTTGCCATGGATAAGAAAAACAAGCTTCTCACAATCGGCCAGTTCGCAGCCATGCACGGCATTAACAAGAAAACCCTTATGTGGTATGATGAGATCGGGCTGTTCAAACCTGCTGTCATCAACCCCGAAAACGGATACCGCTGTTATAATTACCATCAGAGTCC
>CASCGD010000142.1 GCA_949132985.1 uncultured Lachnospiraceae bacterium | reverse complement strand
AACCCACGTATCCAGCTTGGAAGGCTGGTGTTCTACCATTGAACTACACCCGCGTGTCAGCTGCGCCCGGAGCGGATATCTGAACTCATTGTTCAACCGCCGCAACGCATTTAACATTATATGCTAATCAACCACAAATGTCAACCTCTTTTTACAGAAATTTTAATTCGATTTCAGGGGTGCCATCCTCTTTGATGGCCAGGACCCCATAGCTGCACCTGCGGTCCGCCTGTCTGGGTCTTGAAATGCTGCCGGGGTTCGCCACCAGAACACCCTTGTGGTTCAGCAAAAACGGCCGGTGCGTATGCCCGAAAAGCGCTACCTGACAGCCGCTGGCCACTGCTGCCTCAAGCAGCACCTCCATCCCCGTCGTCACATAATATTCATGTCCGTGGGTCATAAAAATATGTACGCGATCGATCACCAGCATTTTTTCACTCGGAAGGTCGCTGGCCCAGTCACAGTTGCCGGAAACGATATCCGCCGGCACGCCGACAATATCCCGAATCACCGGGTCCCACCCTTCCGTGTCACCCATATGCAGCACACGCTCAAAGGGTGCCTCCCTTCGAACTACTTCCCTCAAATTTTCATGAAATCCATGGGTATCGCTTATCAGCAATATTTTTCTCTTCTTCATATTCTTTTCAGCTCCTCACGCATTGCCCGCAGCGCATTGCCCCTGTGGCTGATCTTGTTTTTCTCCTCCGGAAGAAGCTGCGCCGTAGAGCAGCCGTATTCATCCACATAGAAAATAGGGTCGTACCCAAAACCATTCTCCCCGGCACTTTTCTCACCGATATAGCCCTCAATGGTTCCCCGGACTGTCTTTGTGCTTCCGTCCGGCAGCGCTGCCGCAATCGCACACACAAAGCGTGCCGTCCGCTGTTCCTTCGGGACACCAAAAAGTCGCTCTATGAGCTTTTGATTTTTTATCTCATAGGAAGTATCCTCGCCCAGATAGCGCGCCGAATAAATGCCCGGCTCGCCGTTCAGATAGTCGATCTCCAGCCCCGAATCGTCCGCCAGCACAATATCATCGGGAAACAGCTTTGCCACCGACTGCGCCTTGATCCGGGCATTTTCCTCAAAGGTCGTACCGTCCTCGACGATATCTGGATTGGCACCCGCCTCCTTCATGGACAAAATCTCCATCCCCATATCTGACAAAATCATGCGGATCTCCTTCATTTTGTCTGCGTTTCCCGTTGCAAAAATAATTCTGCTCACTTAAAATCCCTCCTCTAATGCCTGTAAGATGGCCTCATAAATCCCCTGGGCACATTTTTTCTGGTACGCTTCGCTTGTCAGGTTCGCCAGCTCCGCCGGGTTCGTCATAAAACCCACTTCCACCAGCGCCGCCGGAGCCTCACAGGTACGAATGACGAAAATATCATTTCCTTTCGTCAGTCCCCTCTTTTTTGAGCCAAGGGCTCCCGTCACCTTTTCCAGCAGTATATTAGCCAGACGCATGGAGCTTTGCCCCTCCGATGGCTTCGCCTCATCATAAAGCACCGTGGTTCCGCGCACGTCGGCAGATCCCTGATAGGAATTGTTATGAATGCTCACAAACAGATCCGCATCCGAATCATTCGCCAGCCCCGAACGATTTGCAAACGCAGGATCCGAATCATCCAGCCTTGTATAGTAGACCCCGATGGAAGGATCGTCCGCACCCTCAAAGAGCTTTTTCAGCTCCAGCACAATCGCAAGATCAATATCCTTCTCCATCACACCGTTTATCGTCGCCCCCGGCATTTTCGCGCCGTGTCCCGCGTCGATCACTACGATTTTATCATAGATATCCTTCGGCGGGATAAAATCAATATACAAATACTGCCCTTCCCAGTCGAGTGACATCTCGTAGACCCGCTCCATTTTCAGCTCCACCGTGCCGCCGTTCAACTCAAAAAAGTAGCTCAGATCCTCGATGTGGTCACTCCTGCCAATCATGGGGTAGCTGATCAGGTAATCCTCGCCGGCTCCCCCGATCGTGATATCGATCGTCTTTTCTACATAATGATTCTCAACTGTTACATCATCCTGCGAAACATTTTTCGGCAGCTCCAGGCGAAGCTGCTGTGGAAAATCCAACGCCTCCACCGCCTCTTTCTGCTCTTCCTCCGGCAATTTTTCCGCCGTTGCCAGCGCCTGCTCCGTCGTATAATCCAAAAACTCCAGTCCGGAGAGCATCGCGAGCATCTCCTCGCGCTCCTTTCGCTCCCGCCGCGCACGTATCTGTTTTTCTATATACTGCTCAGCCCGCACCTCAAGCATCGGCAGATAGTAGAGACTTGTACATATGAATATCGCAAGGCCCGTCACCAGAAGAGACATATTTCGAACAAATCTTTCTTCCATCACTTTGTCTCTTCCTTCCTGAGCGAACTGTACGCCTTGATGCACAGGTTGCTCTGCGCCTGCTGTTCCACCCGGTTCCACCGGCTGCCCCGAATACTGATATAGCCCTCACCGTCCGTAATATCCACATTTTTTGTCAACTCGTCCGCCGCATACTCCACCGCCATCGGATAGACGGCGTTGGGCGTGGTGATGTAAAGCATAACCGCAAAGCGCTCCCCGGGCTCCACTTCCACCGGCTGATTGAATCGAATCGTGTAATAGCCTGCATTCGACAGCGTTCCCTCGGCAACCTTGATGCGTTTTTTTGCCTCAAAGCTCCCGGTATCCACAAAATTTTTCACAACGTAAATATCGTAGGTGGTATCCTTCCCGGTTGCGTAAAAACCGGCCGCCTCAATCTGCTCCCGGTTCTTCGCCCGAAACACATTTGCACCGTATATGCTCTCCCGCTCATAGCCCATCTGTCCGACCCAGCCGCACAGATCGGACTGATAAATCCGGTCAAAATTGTCCACATCTTCCACTTTTGTGTAGACCACATTGTGCATTCCGACGTTTGAATCGTAGTAGGAGATGTAAAAGATGCCCTTCTCGCCGAAAGATGTTCCCCAGCTGTTCTGGCAAATAAAAGCGCCATCCTCCTCCGGCGGTGTGGAAAAGTTGTCCCTGTCGTAGGAATCATCCCACCCGATAATCACTACGTCATGGTTGGGCTTTTCTCTTCCCTGATAACAGTAAGCTTTTTTCTTCTTATTATAGTATTCACTTGTACTCTCGGAGTCCTCAAGCGTCGTGTAAATCGAAGTCTGCACACCGCCGTACTTGAACACGGCTTCTTTAATTTTCTGCTGGTCGCCCGGCTCCATGATCTGCATCTCCTGCACATGCTTTACAGCAGTTAATTCAGGGTCACTCTTTTGGTCCCCGTACGGGTCGTCCTCCTCCAGCACCGGCCCCTGCCACGACGACAGATACGCCATGGACATGGTGTAATCACCGCCAGCATCCGGGTCCTGCCCGAAGCTGTTGCACAGCGCCATATGATCCTGGGCAAACTCAATGGATGTCTCCGGCAGCAAACTGGATTCCAACGCCGTCAATGTGGCAAATGCCCAGCAGGTTCCGGATGTACCCTGATCCTCGACCTTGGAAATTCGTTTCTGCTCCCGCAGATCATATTTATATGGGAGAAACCCGACATCACTCATGGTGTCCACGCTAACCGCCTTATTTTGCTGCATGTCCCACTCATAATCGTAGCCCAGCAGATCGGCCAGATCACCCATTCCCACATAAAAATCTTCTCCGTCCTTCGTAAGCGGTGATGTCAGCGCCACCCTTTCCCCTCCCACGGAGCACGTCTGCTCACCCACCTGAAAGCGGATGGACAAATCACGTTTCTGCAGCACCAGCTCCTGTTCCTCGTAAACATGCGCACTGCAATTGAAACTGTCGCGCAAAATGGTCACCGGCACCATCAGCTGCATTCTTTCGTCCATGTAAAGAGGTGTCGTCTCGCTGCTGTAGCTCCTGCCGCCGATATTCAGGATGATCTCATTGTCATTCACGCTTGCGGCGATGAGCGGATTCCAGTCCTTCTCATCCAGCTGTGCCCCGCGAAACGACTCCACCTCCGTGGATTCCCTGGCGGAATTATGAAACTTTCCCAGTATAAACACAAATAAAAGTATCGTAAATAATATATATCGCTTGGAATAACGCATGAAAGTCCTTTTATCTTTCTATAAATAAGAATCCCCACAGCAAAATGCTCTGTCTGCGGCCTTCTCACAGCTGCTTTCTCACCGGCCGCTTCGGAGGCTTGGCCCCGAGAAACTGGTAAAAGTAAGTACGGATCATACCGTTGTAAAGCTTGCGGTTTTTATCCGCTTTCTTGCCTATGTAGCGCTCGGCATCCTCATAGCTTGTGATCACATACATAGA
>CASCGD010000141.1 GCA_949132985.1 uncultured Lachnospiraceae bacterium | reverse complement strand
AATGATAACATCAACACTTTAGACGGCGATGCAGAGCTTCGCCTTGCCATTATGTCCTCGATTGCACAGGAGGAAAGCCGTAAGACTTCCGAGCGTGTGAAATGGGGGCAGAAACGCCAGATGGAGCAGGGAGTTGTGTTCGGGCGGAGTATGCTTGGCTACGATGTGAAAGACGGCAAAATGTATATTAACGAGGATGGGGCAAAAGTTGTCCGTCTTATCTTCCACAAGTTTGTAAATGAGGGGAAAGGAACTCATGTGATTGCCCGTGAGCTTCGGGAGGAGGGCATTAAGCCCATGCGTGTAAAAGAATGGCAGAATACAGTCATTCTCCGTGTTATCCGCAATGAAAAATACTGCGGTGATTTGGTGCAGAAGAAAACCTATACGCCAGACTTTCTATCCCATGAAAAGAAAGTAAACCTTGGGCAAGAGGAATTTGTGATTATCAAAGACCATCATGAGCCGATTATCTCCCGTGAGTTGTTTGATAAGGCAAACCGCATTTTAGACGAAAAATCACTTTCACAGGAGGGCAAAGCGAAACACAGCAACCGTTATCCGTTTTCTGGGAAAATTAAGTGCGGCAGATGTGGCGCAAGTTATGTCGCCAGATATAAAAACCGAAAAGACGGCAGCAGATATAAAGCATGGCGTTGTTACGAAGCGGCAAATCACGGAAGCCCTCATATTGATAAAGCGGGAAACAAGGAAGGCTGTTCTGGTATGAGTATCCGCAATGAAGAAGCCATCTACATTATGTCTCTCGTCTGCAAACAGCTCACCATTGACCGTCAAAAAATATCCGATAACTTAATCAAGATGATTCATAAGGTTATTTCGATGGATGTAACAGGCGCAGACACCAGTGTTTTGGCAGAGAAAATGGAAGCGGCAAAGAAAAAACGTACCGATTTGATTGACCTTTATACCAGTGGGGATATTGACCGTGATGAATTTTCAGCTCTCAGAGTAAAATACGATGCCGAAACAGACAGCTTAAAATCTATGATGGAGAGTATTGAAAAGCAGCAAATTGTCATAGCAAGGCAACAGGAGCTAATGGAAGATATAAAGAAAGCGATTGACGAACTTATTAGTGGTATTGAATATGAAGATGAATTTTACACGCAGCTGCTTGATAAGATGGTCGTCAATGATAGAGAGAATATAGATGTGTATCTGAACCGGCTCCCTTTCAAATGGAGGTACACGGTTGCAAAAAACGTAAACTGTCCACAGGGTAAACCGCTTACGGGGAAGCATCCACTGGAAGTTTCCCCGCACACAGAGCGAAAAAAAGCGAGGGCACCTGAAAGGAACATTTCAGGGGCTTCTCTACCGATATCTGTCAACAGTCCGCCGACTCGTTTAACTGGCATAGTATAGCGCTGCGCGAGATAACGCATGGAGGCGGACATTTCGCCGTCTGGTCCGCCGTATTGTAATAACCGATAACATAGGAAAAATTTATAAAAGCCCTATATCACGAGCTTCAGGAACACATTAAGGCTGGTCTCTTTTCGGTTGAAAACGATGTGATCTACCACGTTTCGCATCATGTTTCCTTTTTTGATGTAATCGATGGAGCTGTCTTTTATGACATCCAGCAGCTCGGCGATGTTCTGACGCATTTTCCGGTCAAGCATTTCTTTGTCCTGCTCATTTTCGGATGGTGTCAGATCGCGTATGCTGTCCTCAATGAGTCGGCGTTCTTCGTTTAAAGCTGTTTTGTTTGCGCTGTATTCATCCAGAGAGTCGATGCCGTTCTGGTATGCGGCTTTTATGCGTTTTTCCTTCGCATCTGTTTTCTGCAGCTGGCGTTCCAGCTCCGCGAGCCGGCTGCTGGAATCGATGGAAGCGGAAGAGATCACGGAGTATGTGAGCTCGTCGGCATCCAGCAGCTGTTCCAGATAATTTATGATAAGAATTTCGCTCTGGCTTTTGCTGATGTAGTGTGACACGTTACACTGCCCTTTGCTGTATTTCCAGCACTGGAAGCCGCGGTGTGCTTTTGCACCGCCGTATGCCATTGTGGAGCCACAGGAGGAGCAGACGAGCAGGCCGCTCAGCCAGTGTTTTGCGGTGGACACATCTCTGGATTTTACTTTTCGAAGGTTCATGGCGAGCCGCTTTCGAAGCTGTTTTTCAGTCTCCTGATCCCACAGAGCTTCCCAGTTTCCGTCTGCATAAATGACTTCCTCAGCGGGCTTTAAGCGACTGCCACGCTCGGTGTAGTTCCAGCGGGATTTTCCGGCGTAGAACGGATTCTCAAGCACATAGCGCACACCGCGCGCATCCCACAGATTTCCCCGCTTTGTCCGGTAGCCCATGTCGTTGAGGTGACGGGCAATCTGGAGAACCGTGGAGCCGGAAAGAAACAGGTCCTTAATCATTATGGGTATCTGTACGGTGTCCGGATCGATCACAGGGGGCTTCCCGCCTCCGGGCGAGCGGTATCCGATCGGCGCGTCGCTCTGGTAGTTTCCGCGCATAGCGTTCTCGGTCATGCCGCGTATGACTTCGCCGGAAAGCCGGATGGAATAATATTCGTCCATCCACTCAATGATGCGCTCGATCAGCGAGCCGAACGGACCGTCTACCAGTGGTTCGCTGATACTGATGACGTCTACATCATTCTTCTTAAGCAGCGATTTGTAGACAATAGATTCTTCCTGATTTCGCGCAAACCGCGAAAACTTCCACACAATGATGACATCAATGGGATGGTCTTTTGACTTTGCCAGTGCGATCATGTTTTGAAAGGCGGGTCTTTTCACAGCTTTTCTGCCGGAAATTCCGTTATCCTGGAAGATGTATTCCGTAGGGGTATCGATATTGTGATCCTTTGCATATTTCAGCAAAAGACGACGCTGCGCATCCGGGGAAAGCTCTTCCTGCCGGTCTGTCGATACGCGAATGTAGATCGCACCGGTTTTGCGGGCCAGGATATTGGAGATTTCGTTGTGATTCATGGCGAGGGGCTCCTTTCTGTAGAAAATTTTTTACTCCTGCGGCGACTTTCATTAAGTTATTGTGTGTTAATATACCTTGTGCTATAATGATGAAACGGGAAACCAGAAAGCTAAGGCGGCTTACCCTCCACCCGGAGGGGCTGAACCCTCCGGCTCTTTGCATTACAAAAGAAAGGAGGGATGCCAGTGGTTACATATGCGGACTTGTTCCAGTTTTGTATACTGTTGGTTGCCCTTGTAGGATTGTGTTATAAAATCTTCAAGGGAAAGAAATAGCCGCCACTACTGCCATAGTGACGGCTAACGTTATAAGTTAGTTGTTAATAGGGTAGGCCGCTTTTCTGGCTTCCCTTTTTTCTATCTTAGCACGTCATGGATATTAATGCAAGGATTCATTTTTGGCTTTATTCATCTTCAGGCTTTTCAACTTCATCCTGATAACCGGATATAATGATCCCGGAGGGCAGGGCAACAATCGCAATCCCAAGAAACGAGGAAATCATACTAATCACCTGCCCGACCGCTGATGTAGGGTATATGTCGCCGTATCCGACTGTTGTTAGGGATACGGTGGCCCAGTAAACGGCTTGAAAAAAGTTATCGAATGTCGCCGGTTCTATTTGAAAAATGATCAGTGCGGTCACAAATATATAGGATAATGCAAGCACTCCCACAGTGAGCAATGCGTCTTTCTTCTTGATCAATACATTCGAGATAATTCTAATATTTTTTGAGTAACGGAAAAATTTAAAAACGCGCAGTGCTTTTAAAAGGCGCAGAACCCGAAAAACCTTAAAAGCATAATTCATGTTTGTGACAGATGGCAGGATAGAAAGTAAATCTATAATTGCCATTGGCCGTAGTGGATAAAGCAGGAAGGTCATAAAACCTTTTTTGCCTGCAGAGTAATTTGCGGTAATCAACCGCAGGATGTAATCGATAATAAAGATAATGGCAGTCGCCTTATCAATCGTATACAGTACGGCAGTCTGTCTGGTAAAGCATAGGGGGATAATGCTGGTCATTATGGTAATGATGATAAAGTAGTCGTATATTCTGCTTGCTCTATCCCCGTCGTTTGCTTTTTCAATTATTTCGTGGATTCTTTTTCTCATAAGAGTTTTTTATTCATGCGGGTCAAATTGGTACAATTGTATGCTTATTCATCTTCGTTGTTCTCAGAATACAGGGAGATATTTTGAAATAATGCCACATATGTTTGCTTTTGCCTGGTCTTGTAGAAATATGAGTTTTCGTGCTATAATGCATTTGTTGTCCAACCGATACCCGGCAATGGGAGGAGGTGTGCACATGGAAGTTCTTACCACTTTTTTAGTCGCTGTTGCGGCTGGTGTAGCTTGCCACTACATCATCA
>CASCGD010000140.1 GCA_949132985.1 uncultured Lachnospiraceae bacterium | reverse complement strand
CTCTGTTGAGAAACTCCACAATGTGAAACAGGCTAAAGCCTAACAAATAAAAAAGGACTGCCCATTAGGGCAATCCTTTTTTGCTGTAAATTATCTCGTCCAGAACATCGATACTTTGCGTGCCTCATCCTCCATCCTGCGCTTTTGCATCATGAAAGCGTAAAGCTGCAGCGTCTCTTTCTTTTTCTTCTCGGAAACAGCCTGGGGATAATCCAGATCCTCCAGCTTGCTCTTTGCACCGGTCAGATTATAAACCGCACCCGAATTATATCTCAGGGCATAATCCAGTCCGTTGCTCTGCGCGCCCATGCTGCTTCGCTGACTGCTCACCTTTGAGAGCGCCTGGTCGATCACGCGAAGATCAAAGCTCCCCGTCACGTCAAAATCTGCAATTCCCAGCGCCTCCAAGGTTGAATTCCCGGTAGAAACGTCGATGGAATTCCCGTTTCCGTCGATGGCCAGGTTAAACTCACTCTGACTGCCGTCCAGCAGATTTTTCGAGTTGTACTGGGTCTGCGATGCAATATCTGAAATACCCTGCTTGAGCTGGTCGATCTCATTCTGCATCATTCTCCGCTCATCAGGCCCCATGATCGCATCATTCATCGCGCCAAGCGCCAGCTCACGGATACGCTGCAGATAATCGGTAATGCCTCCTAACGCTGCGTCCGCGATATTGAGCACATCCTTAGCGGATGCCATATTGTTCGCTCCGGCCTGCAGCCCTCGAATCTGCGCATCCTCCTTCTGTATAATCGACAGATCCGCAGCTCCGTCAGCAGCCTTCTGTACTCTTTTTCCGCTGGCAAGCTTACCATAATCTGTATAACCTCTGTAATTACTACTGTATATTCCTGACATGCTGCTCATAGATGCACCTCCCTTTTTCGTTTCAACCCATCCAGTGCGGCACTCTCTTTTTATATTCCCAATATAACACGTTTCCCGCAGTTCGTAAAGGGATATTTCGGGAAATTTTCCGCCCGAAATGTCACTGGGGTTACTATTCACGGCTCGGGAGCCGCTCATAGTAACGATTCGGGGCGATATTTTGAATTTTGCTGCGCAAAAATCGCCCCTCACTCCTGAATCATGTTCTCACGGAATGCGCAGCCAGTGCGCGTTTCCGGGACGTGAAAAGTAACTCACCGGGTTACTTTTCACACTATCACCCTCGCATACGTCCCGCCGGATGCGTGCAAAAAATCCGCAGGTGCAAGCTCGATCTGCGAACCGATCCTGCCGCCGCTGACGATGATGGCGGGCAAATTTGCGGCAGAACTGTCAAGAACTACCACATACTGCTTTTTCATGCCGATAGCCGTACAGCCGCCCCGCACGTATCCGGTGACCTTGTTGATCTCCTTCACATGAATCATGGAGACGGACTTTTCACCTACGGCCCGGGCCGCCGCTTTCATATCCAGCTCCGCCTCAATCGGTATCACAAACACAAAATAGTGATTGCCGGCTCCAACCGTTACCAGCGTCTTATACACCTTCTCGTGGGGCAGTCCCAGGAGGTCAGCGATCTGTATGCCATCCTCAAATTCCCTGCACTCATAAGTCAGGTGCATAAAGGGTATGTTCATCTGCTCCAAAATACGCATTGCGTTCGTCTTGATTTCCTTCTTCCTCGCCATGCTGCCTGCTCCTTCCTGCCTGTTAAACTACGCGCGTCATCATAACCTTACAATCTTTTCTTCCGCAGAATGAATCTCTGGAAAATCGGCGATCCTGGCCTGTGTCCATACTGCCGGAAGCGGTTCTTCACTTGCATAACAGGCAGACAGGCAGTAGCCCGGCAGCCCGATGTCCACAAAGCGGCAGGGGATCTCCGCCAAATCGACACAGCCATCAGAAAACCCGCCAGCCCCGCCGATACAAATTTGACGTGTATGACCCGCTCCACTTGCCAGGCATACCTCGCCCGTCACGCAAAAAGAGCGCAGATCAAGCGCCATTCCCGCTCCGGTAAGCTTCAGATAGCTCTCCTTGCGCGCCCAGATCCGGTAAAAATCTCCGCCCGCTTCCAGCGCGCGCTGTTCCTCCTCCGAAAAAAAACGCGCTGCAATCCGCTTACTGTTCTTTATCTGCTCCCTCTGCTGAATATCACACCCTACAACCGTTGGTGCAAACACCGCCAACGCATACTCGCCTGAATGTGACAGATTAAACTGAATGTGCGGGCAGTCCCGCAGACAGGGCTTCCCCTGCGCGCCATAACCAATCGCCACATCGCGCTCGCGCAGCCCGTACAACCGGAAAAGCCCGAAATCCAGCAGCACCCCCGCCATCAATGAACGCGCCCGCTCCATTTTTGGCCTGATTCGTTCTATTTTCTGCTGCCGCTCCCGCGACAGACCGCAAAAAAGACGCCGGAACACCTCTTCTTGCTCCAGCATCTCTACATTTGCATAAAATCCGTAAATTTTTGTGTCCATGGGTATAGTTTACCACGCCTTTAGGGGAAAATCTATAGATTTTGCACAGGAATTACAGCACGAATATGAATAAGTCAGGAGCTGTCGCACTAAGAAACATGATACAAGATATCGTTCGTTTCCACCATTCTTTTATACGATATCTGGTATATGCTTTTGCTTAGTGCGACAGCCCCTTCGCAAATCCATCATAAATTCGCTCCGCGAATGGGATTTGCGCACTCCTGAATCATTTTCTTACGGACTTTGCAGTGAATGCCCCTGAGCAGTCCCTTCCAAGTCCCGCTCGCGCACAAGCTCCGCATAGAGCTTCTCGCTGCTCCACCCCGCATTGTACGGCGTGAGAACGGCCTTACAGGCAGTTGGCTCCACACTCCCACCCTTGCAGGCATCCAAAAATTCTTCCAGCGCCGTATCATCCAGTCCGCAAAACACCAGCATCTCCCCGGCAACGCCGGTGCCGGCGGAAAGGCGCCCCTGTTTTCGCATACCCGGGAAACCCACCAGCGCCCCGATGGCTTCTCCATATTCTGCCGGTGAGACAACCGAAAGATCAATCTCAAGCTCTCCGCAAATTTTCTTCAGCCGTTTTCTTTTTTCACCCTTCATCCGGTAGACAAGTATTTTTTTCACTCGGTTAAAACTCCTTTCGCCTCATGATCTGTATGGATATCCCATAGGAAACTGCCAGCGCAAAAAGCGTTCCCACAGCCGTACAGATGAGCAGCAGCGGCTGCCAGCCTGCAAACAGCCGCGACAGCACCTCTGCCCCGTTCACATTGATCTGTTCCAACACCTTTTCGCCAAAAAAGAGTATGCCTGCAAAAACAGCAAAAATAAAGAAGATGACAATTCTCCCGCGCTCTACCCCGTATTTTATGACAACCGGTATCGTTACAAAAATAAAAATCCAGAAACCCATCAGCCATGCCAGATTCTGCCCGATCTCAGCCATCTGCGGCATGTTGCCCCGCATCAGGGCCATACTCACATTAATCAGTTCACCGATGATCCAGCCGGCCGAGGTTAAAAGCAGACCAAATACATATTTTTCCCGCACATATCCGCTGCGGCTTACAGGAAGCGTCAGCAGAAACGACGTACAGCCTCCATTGTCATCATATGAAAAAGAATTCAGCATCTGAAAACTGCACAAAAAAGTCAGATAGAACACCGCAAAGCTATTGTTCGCATTATAACCGATAAAAAAGGTTATGGCAATAATAAGCAGAAAAAAGTTCTTTTGCGCTTTTAACAAAAATATATCCTTTTTCAACAATCCAATCATCAGTCATTCCCTCCAATCATATATAAAATCAAATCGTCAATTCCTCCCTGCTCAACCACAAGATCCGGATAATTTTCTACATAAAACTGCTTCTGATTCGTCAGGCAGCTATAGCCGAAGGGTTCCTTTTTTGTCTGCAAAATATACCTTTTCTCCAGCTCTTTGTACTGCGGCTCATCCGGCTTCAATACGGCGTAGGAGGATAACAGTACATCCGTCTCCTCGTGCAGGATGATTTTACCGTCGTTGATCAGATAAATGTCGTCGCAGAGTCCTTCCAGATCCGTTGCAATATGGGAACTAATCAGAATGGAGCGCTCCTCGTCCGCCAGCATATAATCCCGCAGCAGAGCCAGCATCTCCTCCCGCATCGCCACGTCAAGCCCCAGCGTCGGCTCGTCGAGCACCAGCAGCTTTGCACCGTGGCTGACGGCTACCAAAAGCTTGAGCTTCGCCCGCATGCCGCTCGAAAAATCTTTAAGCTTTTTGTCTTCCGGCAGTAAAAACCGCGCGCACTGCTCCATAAAAAACAGCGCATCGTGCTTCTCATACATGGACTGCAGAATTCGGTTAACGTCCCTGATGTCGAGTGCCGCACTAAAGCCTGCCTCTGCAAGAACGACGCCAAGCGCTTTGCGCTCCGCCGCTGAAAGATTTCCGCAGTCCGTTCCAAACACCTGCACGCTGCCGCTTTCCGGACAAATCAGTCCCAGAACCGACTTAAAAGTTGTGCTCTTTCCAGAACCGTTTCGCCCGACGAGTCCTGTTATGCAGCCGGACCTTACCTCCATACTCACGTCCAGCCTGAAATCTCCGTAGGTTTTTGTTAAATGATCGATTTTCAACATGTTTCATCCTCCATAATGAGATCGAACAGCTGCCGGATCTCCCTATCCGAAAGGCCGCACCTTTTCCCTTTTGCGATGGCGATTTCCAGAGACTGCTCTACCTCTTTTTTCTGTTCTTCCTTCAAAAATTGCTGGTTTGCCGCCGACACGAAGGTTCCCTTGCCGTGTACCGTAACTGTAAAGCCTTCTGCTTCCAGATGGTCATAGGCTTTTTTTACGGTCAGCGCACTGATTTTCAGCTCGGCTGAGAGGGCGCGCACGGATGGCAGACAGGCATCCGCCCCCAGTTCATTGTTGATGATCAAGGTCTTGATCTGATCCATGATCTGCTCGTAGATGGGCACCATGGATGAGTGATTGATGATAATATGCATATTTTGTTCCTCCAACTACAAACAGTATATAACAGTATGTAACTGTTGTCAACTGTTTTATACTGTTATATGTTA
>CASCGD010000139.1 GCA_949132985.1 uncultured Lachnospiraceae bacterium | reverse complement strand
CGGTTTGAATGCAAGATCACTATTTTTTCTGTAGAAAAGACGGTAGAGCTGTTTTGTAACGGTAACAGGGGTACATGGACTGTGAGGCGATATGCCTGCTGACATCGGGGTGATGAACAGTCATTGACGGATATTCGCGAAGTAATTATAATGTTGTTTATGAGAACATAACAAATTCCAGTGATGGGTTTTGCCATATTACGGAAAACATACATATTTTAGATGGTGGAAAAATGACCAGACAGGAAATATTTGAGTGGGTAAAACGCCGTTATCACACAGTTCCGGACTATCCGTGGTCGGATGACAATGCCGTGCTGCGTCACGGAGACAGCAAGAAATGGTATGGCCTGATTATGGAGATTGGGCGGGATAAGCTCGGACTGGACGGGGAAGGCACCGCGGACATTATGAACTTAAAATGCGAGCCGCTTCTCATCGGTTCGCTGCGTGAGCGGGATGGTTTTCATCCGGCGTATCACATGAACAAGGATCAGTGGCTGAGCGTGCGGCTGGATGGAAGTGTGCCGGACGACGAGTTGAAAAATCTCATCGACCTGAGCTTTGAGCTGACGCAGAAGAAAAAGCGAAGGAAAGAGTAATTGAAGAAGGAGCGGGCAATGAGCGCAATTGTAACACTAAAAAAAGGCGAGGGGCGCACGGTCAAGGCGGGCGGCATGTGGATTTTTGACAACGAGATTGATACGGTGACGGGTTCGTTTGAGAACGGGGATATTGTAATCGTACATGATTTTGACGGGTTTCCCATGGGACGCGGGTTTATCAACCAAAATTCAAAAATACGGATACGCATGATGACGCGGTGCACAGACCAGGAGATCGACCGGGAGTTTTTGCGGATGCGCCTGCAGCGGGCATGGGATTACCGCAGGGCGACGGTTGATACCGCCTCTTGCCGTGTGATCTTCGGGGAAGCGGACTTCCTTCCGGGCTTCGTAGCGGATAAATACGAGGATGTGCTGGTGGTGCAGTGTCTGGCGCTTGGCATGGAGCAGTTTAAAAATACGATTGTCGAGCTTCTGAAGGAAATACTCGCGGAGGATGGCGTATATATCCGCGGCATCTATGAGCGCAGCGATGCCAATGAGCGGAAGAAAGAGGGACTGCCGAAGGTAAAGGGATTCATCGGCGGCGAATTTGACACGAATGTTGAGATTACGGAAAATGGCGTGCGCTATCTGGTGGACGTTGTAAACGGGCAGAAAACCGGATTTTTTCTGGATCAGAAGTACAACCGCCTGGCGATGCAGCGCATCTGCAAAGGGAAAAGGGTACTGGACTGCTTTACCCATATGGGGACTTTTGCGCTGAACGCGGGGATTGCAGGGGCAGAGGATGTGACGGGTCTTGACATTTCGCAGTTTGCGCTGGATCAGGCGGCGGAAAATGCACGGCGCAACGGACTGGAGGAGCGTGTACATTTCCGGTGTGTGAACGTGCTGGATGAGCTGCCGAGGCTGTTGGCGGCGGGGGAGCGCTTCGATGTGGTGATTCTTGATCCGCCCGCTTTCACAAAGTCACGGGAGGCTACCAAAAATGCGATTCGGGGCTATCGGGAAATTAACAGGGAAGGTTTAAAGCTGGTGAAGTCAGGCGGCTTTCTGGCGACCTGCTCCTGCTCGCATTTTATGACGCAGGAGCTGTTTGCAAAGACGATTCGCGAGGCCGCCCGCTCTGCCCACAGGCGCCTGCGGCAGGTGGAGTTTCGCACGCAGTCGCCGGATCATCCGATTCTCTGGGCTGCGGATGAGAGCTATTACCTGAAGTTCTACATTTTTCAGGTCTGTGAGGAGCAGTGAGGCCCGTCCGCTAGTGAATACGGAATGATAGATGCATGACAGGATTCATTACAGTTCATTGATTCATATTAATATAGGAGAAAAGCCATGATACATGAGAAGATCAAATTAGCGGTAGACGACATGATGGAGGAGGCCGTACTCACGACCTATCTGCTTTCAAGATATGAAGATGTGCGCATGGAGCCGGCGCCTCTTATTATTATCTGTCCCGGCGGTGGCTATGAGATGCTGTCCAACCGTGAGGCGGAGCAGTTTGCAATCCAGTGGAACAGCCGGGGATACCATGCGGCAGTGCTGTGCTATTCCGTTGCGCCGGAGACGTTCCCGACCGCGCTGCTGCAGCTTGCACTGGCAGTGCTGTATGTGCGTAAAAACAGTGAAGTCTGGGGTGTGGATCCGAAGCGGATTTTTCTGGAAGGTTCCTCGGCCGGCGGACATCTGGCGGCGTGCTATGGCGTTTTCTGGAAAAGGCCGTATGTTTTAAAGGCGCTGGGGCTGGAGGATGAGATGGCAGAGCAGCTGCGCCCCGCGGGATTGATATTAAATTATCCGGTCGTCACCTCCGGCAGGTATGCGCATGAAGGTTCCTTCCAAAATCTGCTGGGGGAGGCGGCTGCGAACGTACAGCTGAAAGAGGAGCTGTCCATTGAAAAGCAGGTGAACGACGATATGCCGCCTGTTTTTATCTGGCATGGCGGCGAGGATACTACCGTGCCGCCGGAAAATTCTCTGCTGCTGGCCATGGCGTGCAGAGAGGCGGGAATCCCGGTGGAGCTGCATCTTTATATGAAAGGCGCCCATGGACTGGGGCTGGCGAATAAGCTGACACAGGCACCGGATGGCTTCGGCATTGAACCGTCCTGCGAGAGCTGGATGGGGCTGGCCCATGCCTGGATGCTCGGGTTCTGCGGTGAAGTGTGACTGGCTGCTGATGACTTGCGGGCATCCTCAGATGAACAATATTTTGTATACGCACCAGAACAAAAGCAGTGCCATAATGACGTTGAAAGCACGGTAATGCCGGCGGTAAACGGGAAAGAGCAGGGAGCCTGCCGCTGCCCAGATCAGGTTTCCGGTAGCGGCGCATGCAGCCATTGCCACGGCAAAAATGAGCGTTGCGGGAACGGTTGTGCCGTAGGGCAGCACGAAGCTGCAGTAGGCAGCGATGCCAAGCATCAGTATTTTCACGTTCAGAAACTGGAGCAGAAAGCCATTGATAAAACGCAGGGGTACTGCTTTTTCAGATTTCGGATCCGAGGAGGAAACCGGTCGGGTAAGTGTCTTGAAGCCCAGCCAGAGGATATAGGCGGCGCCTGTGAGCCGGGCGTATTTTTCGACGGAAGGGATGAGACTGCCGAGGAATGCACAGCCGAAGCCGCAGATGACCATGACTGTGATTAATCCGGCCCAGATGCCGCGCATGAGCGGCAGTGTTTTTTTGAAGCCGAACTGACCGCCGGAGGTGAGCAGAAGTATGTTGTTGGGACCGGGGGACCAGGTTGTGGCACAGGCATAGGCCGTCAGTGAGAAGAAAATCGACAATTGCATGAGAAAGCTCCTTTTTATACTCATTGATCGAAGAGTGCAGATTGTAAGTGTAGTATAACATGTTGTGTGAAAAGAAGAAACAAAAAAGTCTTTATCTCGACAAATACATATTGATTTAGGCTATGGTTTTGTTGTAATATTATGTTGTATAGGTCAAGGACAAAAGAAATACATAAAGGAGGACTAGTACTTATGGATATGAGGGAAAAGCATTTGTCTGACCAGAATCGGATGGCAAACCTGGTTAGTATTATTATTACGACGAGCATGTTGATTCTGAGCCTGCTTGCATTTACAGGGAGGAAGGATCTGATTTTGGTCGGCAGATGTCTCATACTAGTGATTGTTCTAATCATAAATGTTGCGTGTGTCAGAATTTATAAGACCACGGTGATCTATCGGCATATCGTATCGGTGTCAACCTGTGTGGCGTATTTTGCAATGATCTTTACATACGGGGAAGAGTATGTTTACGCGTATGTTTTTCCGATCGCGATCATGGTTATGATTTTTCAGGACGGGCGGTTGATTCTGAACAGCGCGGTGATCGCGTTTATAGCGAACGTTATTTTCTTTGCCACGTTTATGATGCGTTTTCCCGGAAAGTTGGATGCGCAGAATATTGTAGTGGAAATGCTGCTTGTTTTGGTAGCATGTATTACATGTATTCTTATTATCAAAATGCAGCAGGCACATGGACAGGAAAATTTAGATGTCATTGAGACCCGGGCGGCGGCACAGGCACAGGTGGCGAAGGAGGTTGTCAATCATTCGCAGGAGCTGGCAGACAAATTTCAGCAGGCGATGGAGGTATCTGACACATTGAACGAGTGTATGGATTCGAGCCATAATTCCGTGAGTGAAATTGCGGAGAGCACAAAGCTGACCGCGGATGCCATCGAGCAGCAGACCGCACAGACCTTGGAGATCCAGCAGCATATGCAGCAGGTGGAGATGCAGGCACGAGAGATGAGCGAGCTTTCCGAATCCACCAGGGCGGCAGTTGAGGAAGGTGTAAGGCTGATCGACAAGCTGAAGACACAGGCGCTCGAGGTGGCGAAGATCAGCCACGAGACTGAGCAGACGACAAAGAACTTAAATGAGAGCATCAAGGAGGTTGAGGCGATTACCGAGACCATTCTTGGTATTTCCACGCAGACAAATCTTCTTGCGCTGAATGCATCCATTGAAGCGGCGCGGGCAGGCGAGGCAGGAAAGGGCTTTGCAGTTGTTGCGGATGAGATTCGAAATCTTTCGGAGGGAACGAAGCAGGCGACGGAGCAGATTTCCACGATTATCAATAAGCTGACCCGCGATGCGGAGGTGGCATCGGAGAGTATGTCGCAGTCAGCGGTCTACGCGGAAAAGCAGAATGAGATGATATCCGTCACCGGAGATAAACTGACCGGTATACAGCAAAATAGTGACGAGCTTTACAGTGATGTGAAGCGGGTGAGCGATGCGGTTCAGGAGGTTGTGGTTGCAAATACCGCGATTTCCGACAGCATTTCCAACCTCTCTGCGACGAGCGAGCAGGTGGCGGCATCCACGGATAGCTCTCTGGCGCTCAGTGACAGCAGTATGGGCGCGCTCAAAGATATGAATGATCTCTTAAATGAGATTTATACGATTTCCGAGGAGATGCGCAAGCTGTCCGGCAAGGCATAGCAGGCGTTTAAAAAATGAATGGCA
>CASCGD010000138.1 GCA_949132985.1 uncultured Lachnospiraceae bacterium | reverse complement strand
GGATTCCGACGAAGTGCCCGAGAGCGAAGGCGAACGGGCGTTACATTGAAGGAGGCAGCTCATGAGTAAACAATATGAGACAGTCATCGGCTTGGAGGTTCACGTGGAGCTGGCGACGAAGACGAAAATTTTCTGCGGTTGCTCCACTGCTTTCGGAGGCGCGCCGAATGCACATACCTGTCCGGTTTGTACCGGTATGCCAGGTTCCCTTCCGGTTTTAAATCGTCAGGTGGTGGAATATGCGGCAGCGGTGGGGCTGGCCACGAACTGTGCAATAACGCAGAACTGCAAATTCGACCGCAAAAATTATTTTTATCCCGACAACCCTCAGAATTACCAGATTTCCCAGCTTTATGAGCCGATCTGCCGAGATGGTTTTATCGAGATCGAGACGGAGGATGGAGGGAAAAAGAATGTGGGCATTCACGAGATCCATATGGAGGAGGATGCCGGAAAGCTGGTGCACGACGACTGGGAGGAAGTTTCCTCGGTGGACTTTAACCGTTCGGGGGTGCCGCTGATCGAGATCGTCTCCGAGCCGGATATGCGCTCGGCGGCGGAGGTCATCGCATATCTGGAAAAGCTGCGTCTCATCATCCAGTATCTTGGTGCTTCCGACTGCAAGATGAACGAGGGTTCCATGCGCGCGGATGTCAACCTTTCTGTGCGGGAAGCAGGGCAGGAGGAATACGGCACCCGGACCGAGATGAAAAATCTAAATTCTTTCAGCGCGATTGCGCGGGCCATCGAGGGGGAGAAAAACCGACAGATCGACCTGATTGAATCGGGTGAGACGGTGGTGCAGGAGACCCGCCGCTGGGACGACGCGAAGGGGGAATCCCATGCGATGCGCTCGAAGGAGGATGCGAAGGATTACCGCTATTTTCCCGAGCCGGATCTGCCGCCGGTGATCATCTCCGACGAGTGGCTGCTTGAGATCAAGAGCCGTCAGCCGGAGCTTCGCACGCAAAAGCTGGAGCGCTATGAGAGAGAGTATGAAATTCCGCGCTACGACGCAGAAATCCTCACAAACAGCAAGCGAATGGCGGACCTTTTCGAGGCGACGGTGTGCTTGTGCGGCAGGCCGAAGAAGGTATCCAACTGGCTGATGGTGGAGACGATGCGTCTTTTGAAGGAGCACGGGATGGAGCCGGAGGATCTTCGTTTTTCGCCGGAGCATCTGGCGGATCTTATCATGCTTGCGGACGCGGGGGAGATCAACAGCACCGTCGCCAAGGAGGTATTCGAGCATGTATTTGCGGAGGATGCAGACCCGAAGCGTTACGTACAGGAGCACGGCTTAAAAACCGTAAACGATGAGAGCGCGCTGCGTGAAACCATTGCGGGGGTCATCGCGGACAATCCGCAGTCGGTGGAAGATTATCGAAACGGCAAGGAGAAAGCCATCGGTTTTCTTGTAGGTCAGACCATGAAGGCGATGAAGGGGAAGGCAAACCCTGGCATGGTGAACCGGATTCTTAAGGAATTATTATAAGAGCGCGGCCGGTGAAATCAGCCGTGAAGGGTAAAAAAATATGATTCAAAGCAAGGTGTGGTGATGCTGTTTTTCTTACTGGTCTAAAGCGGACCGTAACATAGCGTCGGCTGTGCCTTGTTTTTTTTCCGCGTTTCCGGTACAATAAGGAATAATGGAGAAAATGATATGAAACACATTTTTATAGTAAATCCCTATGCGGGTAACCTGAATTTTGCGAATAATCTGAGACAGCAGCTGGATACAATAAAAAATTTTGAATATTTCCTGTTCTATTCGCGTTATACGGGCAATGAGACGGAGCTGGCAAGGAAGATCCTGTATTTTTTTCCGGAGGAACCGCTGCGCATCTATGCCTGCGGTGGGTCCGGAACGCTGCGCAACGTTCTGGAGGGCGTCGGGGAAAATCCGAACGTGGAGCTTGCATTTTATCCCTGCGGTATGACGAACGATTTTCTGAAGGTATTTGAACGGGAGGATCGGGTGCGCTTTTATGATATTAAGGAACTGATCAGCGGCGATGTCATTGTGGTGGATTCCATCCTGACGAATCACGGCAGGGCGCTTAACACTTTTTCCTTTGGCATGGACGCGGATATCATGGAGCATATTGCAAAACAGCATCCGGTGCGCACGGTGGGCATCCGGATTCCCTATTCGCTCTATGCGTTTCAGGCATTGCTGGGACTGAAAAAAATGTATTTAAAAATTTGTCTGGATGATGAGGAGATGGACGGCATTTTTGATGAGATCTGTTGGGGCAACGGCCGTGTGCTGGGCGGATCGCTGGGCATGAAAAGAGGATTTGACCCGGGGGATGGCCTGGGGAGCTATGTGATCGTCCCCGCAAAGGGGCGGCTGGCAATGCTGCGGCTTTTGATTAGCCTGCTTAGGCAGAAGAATGCTTATGTAGAGCGGTACGCCCGGGTGGGTACGGCAAAAAAGATGCGGGTTGCCCGAAAGTACGGGGAAGAGATTGTAGCCAATCTGGACGGGGAGATGATTGCCGCCAGCGGAGACTGGGAAGTCGAGATACGTCCGGGCAGCGTGAATTTTGTTGTTCCGAGAGGGGTGAGGCTGCCATGAGAGATTTTCATAAGGAGAGAAAGCTGACCTGGTATGTGCTTTTACTGGAGAGTGTGGTCATACTTTATACGTTGAGGTTCAGCTGTCAAGTGAGCTTTCCTCGTTTTTTTGCTGAAACGTCGGCGATTTTGGCCGCGCTCATTGTAACGCGTATATTGACAGTCCTTCCGGCGAAAAAGTGCTCCAATTTTTGTCAGGGCGCAGTCACGATCAGCTGCGGCATGGCGATATATGCCTGCTATTCGCTGGAAACCCATTCTGACCGGATGCTCCCGGTGTGTATGTTTTTTGTGCTGATGGAATGCACGATGTACAAAAATTTGCAGCTCAATATATTTGTCACCGCAATGGACGTCTTTGCGGGAGTGCTGTCGCTGGCGCTCAGCAAGCTGGATATTTTAAGCTGCACCTACAGCCCGGTTGAGTTTTTTGGCTTTTTTCTGCTGATGCTTATCGGCAGCGGCTTGATGCTGCTTATGCAGGCGCAGGATTTGTTTATCGAGCGGGTGGCCAGGGAGGATGAGAAGAGCCTGGATGACCTGCTGCAGATGGTGGAGATGAAGTGCGAGGATGCAACGGCTGCGGCAAAGGCCAAGAGCAGCTTTCTTGCAAACATGTCCCATGAGATCCGCACGCCGATTAATGCGGTGCTTGGAATGAATGAGATGATTCTGCGCGAGGTGCAGGAGGAGGATATTCTTGGCTACGCACAGAACATCCAGCGGGCGGGGACAACGCTGCTCTCTCTCATCAACGATATTCTGGATTTTTCAAAAATTGAGTCTGGAAAGATGGAGCTGGTGCCGGAAACATATAAGCTTAATATGCTGCTCTATGACATTCTGCTGGTCGTGCATCCACGCATGGAGCAGAAAGGCCTGCAGTTTGTTCTGGACATCGACGAAAGCATACCAAATGAGCTTTACGGCGATGAGGTGCGCATTCGTCAGATTATCACGAATATCCTGACAAATGCCGTGAAATATACGGAAAAAGGAAGCGTGACGCTGCGTGTGAAAAAGGAGCAGCTGGAAGAGGAGCGGATTTTGCTGAAGGTTGCGGTGAAGGATACCGGCATCGGCATCCGTGAGACCAAAGAAATATTGTTTGCATCCTTCCAGCGAAGCAGTGACCTGAAAGCGCATCACATAGAGGGAACCGGCCTTGGACTTTCCATCACTCAGGAGCTTTTGAAGATGATGGGCAGCGAGCTGGAGCTGGAGAGTGTTTACGGGAAAGGCTCAATTTTTTCCTTTAGTCTGCCCCAGGAGGTAATGGGTGGCGAGCCGATGGGAAATCTGATCGATCTGTGCAAAAAGCATGCGGATCAGAAGAAGAAATACCGGGAGAGTTTTACGGCGCCGGAAGCATCTGTTTTGCTGGTGGATGACAATGCAATGAACCGCACGGTTGTTCTGTCCCTTTTAAAACAAACAGCGGTGCAGATCGATACCGCTGGGGATGGAAGGCAATGTCTGGAAATGTGCGCCAAGAAGCGTTATGACCTGATCCTGATGGACCATCTGATGCCGAAAATGGACGGTATCGAGGCATTCCATGCGCTGCGCGCCGACGCGGAGGGACCGAATGCAAAGACGCCGGTGATCGTTCTCACCGCAAATGCGGTAGCGGGTATGAAGCAGGGATATCTGGACGAGGGATTTTCGGGCTTCCTGTCAAAGCCGGTGCAGGGGGAGCTTTTGGAAAAGACGCTGATCGAATATCTGCCCCATGAGCTGGTGAAGCTGACCCGGGAGGATGCACAGGACAATGAAAAGGAGCAGGAGCGGAAGCATTTGCTGGAGACGGCGGTTGACGAGCTGAGGCTGATTGATTTTGAGCCGGATGAGGCATTGCAGTATTCATCCGGGACGGTCGGCGACGTGTTGGACAACATTCACGGTTATCTGATGGAAGCGGATGCGAACCGTGAAAATATCAGTAAAGCGTATGAGGAAAAAAACTGGAAGGATTTCAAGATTCATGTGCATGCATTAAAGAGCACGTCGCGTGTTGTAGGTGCGATACACATGGCTTTTGTGGCGGAGCAGATGGAAAAAGCCGCCGGTTCGGAGGATATTCCTTATATTGAGGGGCATTATAATAACCTCATGGGCGAGTACGGAGCGCTGTGTATGGATTTCGGGCGGCTGTTGTCGGAGCCGTCGGTACAAAATATCGTTCCGGTCACCTCTGTGGAGTGCGAAAAAGACGCATTCCTTGCCGATGTGCAGATGTTTTTAGAGGGTGTGAGGGAGTATGATGTGGACTTCGCAAAATTGAGGGAGTTCTGCAGCCATTATCCGGCGGGCCAGCCGCTTACAAAAGAGCGGGAGGAACTTCTGCTGGCGGCAAAACAGGTGGATTATGAGGCGGTTGCGGGAGTACTTGAGCGGATGGCCGGTTTGCTGGCGAAAGAATGAAAAAGCGGAGTAAGCTTGCGAAAAAGATAAGATGAACTTTATTTTAACAGAAATAGGCTCTCGGAATTTTGAGCCTACCGACTAAGATTCACCAGTCGGATGAACC
>CASCGD010000137.1 GCA_949132985.1 uncultured Lachnospiraceae bacterium | reverse complement strand
GGCTTTCCGCCCTCTCTCCCCCACCATCTCAATCCCCAGCCGCAGCTCCACATCATTCCCCATAAACGGAATCCGCACCGTGACCTCGCGCTTGTGAAGGTTATACCGCACAATCCGCCCCTCCTGGTTTTTCAGCGGCCCGTCGAGAATGACGACCTCCCGATCCCGGCCCGCCTCCGGTCCCACAACGATCCTGGAGATCCGCGTCACATGGCGCTTATCCCCGATCCCCTGGATCATCTCCTCCTCCTCAGAGGAAAGCGGATAGAAAAACGTCTCCTCCCGCAGAAGCTTCGTCATCCTCTCCACGGCCTTAAGCCGGAGAAACAGTTCCCCCGGCGCCTCCGTCACGGCAAAGACATAGCCCGGAAACAGGATCTCCTCCACCTGGCGCCATATGCCTTTGAACTTCTTTTTTCTCTCTTTCCGGGGAATAAAGCATTCCGTCAAAATGTCCCGCGGAATCCGTTTCTGCATCAGGCGCGCCGTCCCTTCCTCCTGCCCGCCCGACACCTGTATGACATACCACATGAAGTCCGCCTCCTGCCTGCCGCTGCATTTTTCATCCATCCGCGACTCCCGCGGAAATAAAAAAAGCCGCTCCCACACAGCAGGCATACCGGAGCCCGGCTTATCCCAATTTTGGGTAAGCTTCGCCATCACACAGAAAAACGGGTAAAAAACCTCTTTCTGTGAAATACGGTTCCGATATGACCATATAAGCGCGACTCCATGTGCCAATGCTTCATCTCATCCACTTATAATATTGTGCGGGAACAGCCTCTCTGTCTGAAACTGTCCGTTATATTTTGTCTTTTTCCTTAATGAACGTTTTTGATTATAACATCATTTTATACCTCCGTCAACTCATCGGGGCGAAATCTTCTGGGAATAAATGTGAAAGACTTTCTTAATCTTCGGATCATGCGCTGCCGCTCTCCTGTTTCCCGGCTGCTTTTTCAGGAATATGTTCTCTGGATTAGATCGGATGTTTACCCATTATCGGCCGCCCTGTGCTTTTTCATCGCGCCCGCGCGTTAAAGCGCTCCCCTCTCTGGCGCAAATTCCGGCGTAAATGTAATAATGCATCATTAAGAAATAATAAAATCTGTCGAAATATTTCACAATATTTATTTGTCAAAATCCGCAGAATAATTATTTTTTTGTCGCCTGAACGTTATATTTAAATTGTTACAATCATTTTTATACTCGTTTTTTCATCATGAATCACATTTAGGTGTATTTCATGATGCCAGCGGCTAAAGATCTTTTGAGCCTGGTATCATTTCATTTTCTGCTAAAGGGGGTATCTTCATGGATTATTTTAACGACTGGAACTCACAGTACAACATTAATGCCAGGAATGACAAAGAACAATGGCTTCATTTACAGCACCTGTTTAAAAAGGCAGACAATCAATTTTCAGACAGGTTTGGCCAGCCGGACGAGCCGGACCCGCTGTCTGACAAAAACAATTCCTCTTCAAATAGCAATGATAAAAAACCTGCCGACAGGATATTTCTTAACATTCTTGAAGATCTGGAACAAAACTGGAACTCGTATCAGAAATCAGAGGATTTGAGGAAGCTGGCCCATCTGGTAAAGGGCAACATTCTTTTACGCAGAGGACAGGTTCTCGGAGAATATTTTTTTAATCCCCTGGGCTGTTATCAGCAGGCGCTTATACTGCTGGAACAGAGCTTTGAACCTGAAAAACGCGATTTCCTGAATCTGATGGTACAGCTTAACCTTGGAAAATATTTCCGCAATATCGGAAAATATGGCCAGAGGAGCGATTACAGGAGGGCAAAAGACGAATTTAAATCGGTTAAGGCAAAACTGTGCGCCCGGGAAACAGGAAAGGAAACCTTTGCCCTGTGGGAAACGCATCTGTGGCTCGAAGCCTCCGTCAATATCGGCAGGGCAGAGCGCTATTTATACCAGTTGAAGAAAGCAAAAATCACCTTCTGGGCGATCGTAAAAATATTGACGTCGGTTTACGAGGATCCGGACCATGCCTGGGAGTATCAGCTTAAAAAACATAAACATGTGTTAGCGCAGATGGAATCCGTGCATTTTGATCCGGGCACAATTCCGGAACTGACGGTAGATTCCGGCCTTTACACAGAATACATGACCCAGGCCCTGGTACAGTTGGGAATCGCATATCAGAAAAGCCGCGATTATGAATTGGCGCAGGAGCTCAGCAAAGTTGTTTTGAATATAGACAGTGCAAATATTGATGCGGCCAATAATTTAGGCGTCTGCCTGCGCAAGATAGCCATGCAGGCCGACGCAGATATTCGTATTCCGGAAAAATTTACAACGTCAGAAAATGGACTATGCTTCCTTGATATGTCGTATGGGGAGATATTTGTCAAATTGAAAGAGGGGCACAACCGTTTTGCTACGCTGCATACGCTGAAATGCAGCCTCCACGAACCCCTGCTGGACGGGAGAAAAATTGAGGAGGAATTTAAAAAGCTTCTTAAGAATAACCCTTATGATCAGGAGGTGCGCCTGCTGCAGGGCCTGTTCTATCAACGGTGTGGGAAATGGGACGAATCGCATGAAATATTCCGCGGTCTTTATAAGCAGTCCCCGTACATATTAAAGGGAACCATCGGCCTGAAAGCCTATTATAACATGGCGTTGAACCTGATTTGTCAGGAACAGTTTTATGAGGCGAAGAACTATCTGGAAAAAATACTGGCTGAATATACGGAGCCCAATACCGAACCGGACGCGCCCTCTGATACCATGCCGGCACAGCCGGACATATGGCTGGAGGATCTGCCGGAAGGCGATTTGCTGTCGGAAATTGATTTGGGCTGGTGCCTGCTGAATCTTGGCTACTATAAGGAGGCGCAGGCCTGCTATGAAACAATCCTCCGTAAGTATGAGCGGATGCTTTCCCGGCTGGGAAGGGATAATATAAAGAAAATCAGAAATAATCTTGGCGAATGCTACCTGCGCACAAATAATATCGAACAGGCAAAGGAGCAGTTTAAGCTGGTTCTCTGCTTAAATGAAGCCGACGCTGTCGCCAACCGCTATCTGGCATACTGCCACATGGCCGGGGGGAAGGCCCAGCAGTCCGCCGGGGCTCTGACAGAGGCCCGGAAATATTTTGAGAAATCCGACGCTGCGTCTCCCTATAATGTCCACACCTACTCCGGATGGCTTGCGGCTATGATTTCGCTTTTGGAGCTGAAAAACTGGAACGATAAAGAACTGATTTCCAACATCGAAAATAAGCTGAGATATTCCACCGGCGTCTGTTCCATAAAGGCATGCGCTAATCTGGCCCGCTTTATTAAAGAAGTGGATAAAAGAGAGCGCGCCTGCGCTTCCTTCCGGAATGAAACGCTGACGGCGGATACAGACGAACGGATCAAAATGCTCTACCGCTCTTTTGCCAGGATCCGGCTGGGTGAGCGCGAGGAAGGCTACAGCCTCTTCCGCCATTTTTTAGACACGGATATATTCCGCTGGCTCAGCGCGGAGGACAGAGGAAAAATACTCGCGGTTTTATTCCCTGTCTACGAAACGATCATGCAGATAAAAGAATTATGCCGCTATGTTTCCGGGGATGACAGTGAAGCGGCGGTATCCCCTGTCCATTACACAAAAATACACACATTGAAAAAGCTGCTGGAAACGACCGGCGCCGGCACGCCCAAGCTGCGTCTGTGGAACACGGTTTACATGAACGACTCCTTTGAGGGGGAGTGTTTTATAGAAATGATGAAGGCTCTGCGCAAGGGCGACGATGCCGCCAAACAGCTCCGGACTTATTTCCCCTATCTGGAAAATTCCTCCAAAAAGGATTCGATGGAGTCGATCAATGAAAATATCTATGTTGGCAGTTTTTCCGGGCAGGCGGATCAGATACATATGTGGATTCCGTATGCCGATGACGCAAAGGGCTGCTCTGTCATATTCGGGGATGATTTTTTTGACGTCCGAAAAGGCGGCGGAACCCTGACCGAGGTTTCCGATTACTCTGATAACGACTATCCGCTGTACCGGATCCAGTATGTAAATACAGACCTCTGGAAGATGAAGGAGACGGCTGGCAGCAGCGAAACGCTTCCATCCGGGATCGGAGAAATTTTAGAGCATATGAAAGGCATATGGCGCTTTCTGGACGAAATGGACTGCTGTCTGTCCGAGACCGGCCAAAAATATATACACAAAAATATTCAATGGGATAAGGCGGCCAAAACCGTCCGGAGCTTTGTAGCGGACTGCCTGAATGAAATCCGTTTCCTGTTTAAAAGTGACGAATACAGCTACGAGGATGAGGTGCGCATGATCCGAAGCTCCTATACACCCAAAATTGAAGAACAGATTTTCCAGATTCCGAGGCTTTATGTCGAAGTGGAGCGCGATATACAGATCAAAGAGGTAAAACTCGGCTCCAAGATCAGTCCGTCCGATGCCAACGAAATCTCTTCCTGGCTGAAAAAAACAGGAAGAGTAGATGTCGTCAGCCGGTCCAATAAGCATTATAAATAACTCCCGGCAGCGCATGCAAAGCATGAACCGCTGCCCGCCGCCACAGGAAAATATCCGGTTTCTCTCAAAAATTCCGTGACTTTACATATTTATTATGCTATAATACACGTATCAAATAAAGGAGGTATACCAAACATTGAGCAACAATGATAACGAACTGCTGCTTGCCATATCCGGCATGATGGAGCAAATGCTGGATCAAAAGCTTAAGGCGGCGCTGCAGCCCGTTCACGAAGACATAGGGCAGTTAAAGGAGGATGTCCGGCAGTTAAAGACGGAAAACCGTCAGTCTGGTGAACAGTTGCTGCAGCTCAGAGGAGATGTAACACAACTAAATCAAAAGGTTGATCTGTTAGGGCAAAAAGTCGATAATATTGAGTCAAAAGTCGATAATATTGAGCAAAAGGCTGATCAGTTAGAGCTCAAAGTCGATAACCTGGAACAAAAATTCGATCAGTTAGAGCTCAAAGTCGATAACCTGGAGCAAAAAGCTGATCAGTTAGAGCTCAAAGTCGATAACCTGGAGCAAAAATTCAATCAGTTAGAGCTCAAAGTCGATAACCTGGAGCAAAAATTCAATCAGTTAGAGCTCAAAGTCGATGACCTGGAGCAAAAATTTGATCAGTTAGAGCTCAAAGTCGATAACCTGGAGCAAAA
>CASCGD010000136.1 GCA_949132985.1 uncultured Lachnospiraceae bacterium | reverse complement strand
ATATTAGACATCTTGCGAAAATAAGGTGCAGTGGTAAAATAGGGGCATGAAATACGAAACGATAGCAGAATATTCAAATACAAAATTTCGGAGGATCACCGGGGTAAAGCGGGCAACATTTGACAGGATGGTAGGAATCTTACAGAAAGGCTATGCGGAAAAGCACCGGCGTCGCGGGAGGAAGCCAAAGCTGAGCATAGAAGATATGTTGCTGGCAACCTTGGAGTATCTGCGGGAATACCGTACCTATGCCCATATAGCGGCCAGCTATGGAATAGCAGAAAGTAATATCTATCGCGGAATCAAATGGGTGGAAGATACCCTGATCCGGGATGGAACCTTTTCACTGCCCGGTCGGAAAGCGCCGCTGAAAAGTGAGACGGAATATGAGGTGGTTCTGGTAGACGCAACAGAATCGCCTATTGAGCGTCCTAAAAAAAGCAAAAGCGATACTATTCGGGAAAGAAAAAGCGGCACACACTGAAGACACAACTGCTCGTCAGCCTTCTGACCGGAGAGATCATTGCGCTTGCATTTTCCAACGGAAAGAAGCACGATTTCCAGCTATTCAAGGATTCCAATATCCATGTCAAGGCAGAAACGGTGCTGGAGGCGGACACCGGCTATCAGGGGCTTGCTCAGATACATGCCAATTCCCTCCTGCCGATAAAGCGTTCCAAGCATCATCCCTTGACCAAGCAGGAGCGCAAAGAGAACCGTGAGATTTCAAGAAAACGTATCTTTGTTGAACACGCCATCCGCTTTGTCAAAAGGTTTCGTATCCTCTCGGAACGTTACCGTAACCGAAGAAAGCGCTTTGCCCTCCGTTTTTCCTTGGTTGCTGGCATCTGCAACTTTGACCGCTTAGCTTAATTTCGCAAGAGGTCTATTGTATTTTCTACCTTAACTACGGGCTGTGCAAGGCGCCGGGAAGATTGACGCTTACCTTGTAGGGCTGGGGGAAGGGGTCAAATTCCGAATTCTCCTCACCAGCGTCCAGCCCTCGCAAAACAAAAAGCTGGGCACCAGAGGTCCTCTGCACCCCCAGTGTCCCGCTATCCCTTCGATTTCAAGGCTTTTTCATAGGCAAAATTAAAAAGTCCTCAGTCGATTGTATCATCGACTGAGGACTTTCGTGGCTTACCACTACAAAACTACTATTTTCGGAAAGAGCTACGGCACAACGGATTCAAAGATTTAGCATACCGGTTTTCGTAAAACACGATATAGAGATTCTCAAATGATGCGGCTGGTTACATCCATCTTGGTAATGGCATCTCTCAGCCGGTCTCCATCAATGACGCACTCCAACACTTCACCGGCATTATTACACCGCTTTCAGACCGATTTTGTCCTTATGCCCCGCAGAATGTGCTTCACCGCTCCGCCGTTCAGTTCTTGATAGGGTTGCCCAGCCAGGAACAGCTGCTCTACCTTCAACCGATCCAACTGATCCACCGGTACCGCATAGGGATTTTCCGACAGTACAACCATATCCGCCACCTTTCCGATCTCCAGGCTGCCCCGCTCCTTCTCATCGAAGCTCTGGTAGTACCCGTTATAGGTGCACATCCGGAGAGCTTCATAGACGGTCAGGGACTGCTCCGGCACACTGTGATTGCACGCTTTGTAAATCCACTGGATGGGGTCTGGGTCTGTACAGGAGGCATCGGATCCGGCACTGAGCACCAGCCCCATATCCTGCATCCGGCGCAGAGGGTTGAGGCGCTGGCTGCGAACCGGCCCCAGTATCTGTTCCAGATACTCATCCGGCTCTTGCGGCCAATTGATAAAGGCGCTTTGAACCGCCAAATGGATGTGATAATCCCGGCAAATAGCCAGCCCTTCGTCTGTGGGCAGACATGCGTGGATAATGGTATGGCGGTGATCTTTTCTGGGATAATCGTCCAGCGCGGCCTTCATCGCTGCTGTGGCCTGCCGGAAAGCTTCGTCACCGATGGCGTGAACCTCGATCTGAAGGCCGAGGCGGTTGGCTTTTTTGCAAAATTCGATGATCCGTTCATCCGGGTAATAGAGCACGCCCCGGCTGTCTGTCCCCTCATAGGGTTCCAACATCGCCGCATCCATGGAGCCGAAGCAGCCGTCCAGTGCCGTTTCAAAGCAGCCGCCGATCCGTGGCAGCTTCCGTTTCACCGCCTTATTGACATCCAGGGACTGCACGTATACCCGCATCTGCATCCCGTTGTTCAGGCCGGAGGCAAACCACCGCTCCAGATCCATGTCCAGATCCAAGGGGAAACCCACTCCGCTGACGGAATGGATCATGCCGATGCCCTTTCCTGCCATATAATCCGCCGCCCGCTGCATACTTTGAATCAGCTTTATCACGGGGACAGAATTGGTCACGTAGTCGGAGACGGCAAAAAAGGCCTCCTGGTTCATCTCTCCGGTCTGCTCATGATAGCCCCGTAGATTGGAAATTTTCTTCTTTACCCGCTCCAGAAGCTTGGTGTTGATGACGCAGGTATGTCCATCGTATTTGATCAGGAACACCGGCCGATCGGGACAGGCAATATCCAGCTGGGAGCGAGAGATCAACTTTCGGTCGGAGACTGAATAGGGAGAGGCGCCGAAGCCCATGATAATCTTTTCCTTAGATCGGGTGGCATGGGCGCGGAGCATCTCCATGATCTCCTGATTGCTGCCGGCGTTCATCACGTTGAGGCCGGCGTGAAAAACGGAGAAGCTTGCAAAATGGATATGGGTATCCGCGAAGGAGGGCAGCAGCGCCCGCTGCCCAAGCTCCGTTACCTGGGCTTCACCGTAACACTCCGGAAGGGTATCCCCAATGTAGATGATGCGTCCCTGATCCTCCACCAGATAGCTGGCCACTGTACTTTTCTCGTCGCAAGTGATGATTGCGCCTCTGTAAACTTTCATCTGGCATTAGCTCCCTTTTCTTATCTTTTCAGAAATTGAACGAATTTCATGATGCCGCTTTCTTGACGATCAAAGATATTATATCAGACAAGCTCCGACAATGATAGTCCTAATTGCCGTGCGCTCGGCTTTCCTATATAATCTTCTGGAAATTCTTTTGTAATAGGAGGAGTCGCACAATGCGTCTGAGCGCAGAAGAAAAAGGGGCGTTGGTAGCCCGTTATCATGCAGGAGAAGCGGTCGCGGAAATTTGCGCCGATACCGGCATTGCGAGAAGCACGCTCTATACTTGGATCAAACCTTACACAACGACTACAACAGGTTCAGGTCATGTGGTCAGCCAGCAGGAACTCATCACGCTAAAACAAAAAAATCAAAAGTTGCAGCAAAAATTGGAGATCCTGCAAAAGGTAGGCTGTACTGTATCCTCGCCATTCAGGAAAAACTGCAGGAACTTGCCAAATTGTATGGCCAATACAGCGTTCACGCGCTCTGTGAAGCTCTGTGCGTCTCTCGCGGGACCTTCTATAACCATATCTCCCGACGGAAAGAAGTAACTGCTTATGACAAACGCAAAGCTGAAATGAAGGAACACGTCAGAGCTGCTTTTGATGAAAGCCATCAAAGGTTTGGCGCGAAAAAGATCGCCGCAGTTTTGTCCAAACAGGGAATTCGCGTTTCTCCCCAATATGCCGCAGAGCCGATGCGTGAAATGTGACTGCAAAGCGTCACGCTCTGCTCTAAGCGGGATCATAAGCGAGAACGGATGGCTAAAAGGCAGAACATCCTTCATAGTCAGTCAAGCAGACGCGCCTGACCGCGTTTGGGTCAGTGACGTGACCTGTGTTAAAATCAACAAGAATTACTATAAATGAGCAAATCTGAAAAATGACAAAAAAGAAGGCAAAGCCCCAAGTGTTATAATGGAAGCGCAACCGGCCACAGAACACGAGAGGGAATGCCCTGTGGAAATTATAGCACCGAAAGAGCAGATACGCAAATTCTTTTTTGAGAGGCACTTCGATTTTTTGACCAGTGTGCCCCAGCGGCGGCTCCAGGAAATGATTCTATGCAGCCGCATGAAGGGGAACAGCGGGAAAATGACGGACTTTGGAGAGAGCGGCACAGTGCACCGGACAACCTGCGGTCATTTTCTGGCAAAGGGGAAGTGGGATGACAAACGGCTGGAAGAAACGCAAAAACGCGAGAGCTTTCAGACAGTTTCGGAACTTTCTCACCAGCATGGGACGCCCCTCTTTGTCAGTATTGATGATACGGTTGTGCCAAAAACAGCGCCATCTTCAAAAGCGAAACGGCCAACACAGGGAGCCGGATGGCACTATTCTCATCTGGAAGGCAAGGTTATCTATGGGCATCAGGTCCATGCTGCCATCGTTGGGACCGAAGATACGTCACTGTGCTATTCCCTGAAACGCTGCTGTCCGGAACATGGTACGAAGATCGACATGACACTGGATATCATTCGCTCTCTTCCGGATAAAACGGGCGCCTATGTCCTGATGGACAGCTGGTATACCAACTCTGGTGTGCTTGACGCCTGCCGGGAGAAGGGCTGCCATTTGATTGGCGCAATGAAAACCAATCGTATCCTGTATCCGGAAGGAAGGCGTGCCTCTGCGGCCGACTTGGCTGCCTCCCTCGACCCCGGCTGTTTTCACCCTGTAACGGTGAAAGGCCGCGCCTACATGGTTTATCGCTACGAGGGACCCCTGAACAAAATTGACCACGCGGTGGTCCTGCTCTCCTATCCGGCATGCGCGATGGGCCGAAAAACTGCCCTCCGGGTATTCCTGTGCTCCGATACCTCCCTGACTGACCAGACGATCCTGGAATATTATACTCACCGCTGGACCATTGAGGTCATGTTCCGCTCCTACAAACGATATACAGGCCTAAAAGGTTTCATGGTCCGTGCTGCCAAAGCGATTGACCGTCTACTGCTTGTCCTTGCTCTCGCCCATTTCTTCTTCTCCTGCGGGCTTGGCCGTATTGTATCCTTCCACATTGGCCTTCACATCTGCAGGGCGGCTTTCGTCAATTTTTGAATTTGCTCATTTATAATTTCTACCTTAACTCCGGGCTGTGCAAGACGCCGGAAAGATTGACGCTTACGTTTATGCAGGGAAAGGATAGTCCGAAGGACAAAAAAGTGACCCCACATCGTTAGATGCAAGGTCACTTTTTTCTATGTCGGAGGCTAGTAGATAGTGCCCTGCACAGGATAAATCACATTGCCCTACGACATGACGGTCATTCCCACTCGACAAATCCTATTATATGGGGCTGTATTTTCTATGCTTTCACAGGTATAACATTCGCAAATTTGTTAATATTTTACCTGCTATTTTTGGCCGCTAATTTTCTTAGTATCAAAATAGTATCACAAAAGG
>CASCGD010000135.1 GCA_949132985.1 uncultured Lachnospiraceae bacterium | reverse complement strand
AGCAAAGCATATACAAGGTATCGTATAAAAGAATGGTGGACACGAACGATAGCTTGTTCATGTTTCTTAGTGCGGCAGCTCCTGAAATATTTTACAGGAGAATTTTATGACACAGCTACCATTAGAAGTTTGTTGGATAGAAATGAAGTACATCCGAAATTTTCATAATGTTGACGATAGAATCTTTTCTGCACCTCCACAGATAGCGAGAAACAGTTGCTTGCGCGAAATGGAAGCTTGGCAATGTAGGGAATGTATATGAAAAAACGCAGACTGGGTATGAAGATATTTTACATAGGTATAATTTTTGCGAGGCAGAAGTCAGGCTGATTGACTTGAAAGTGTGGTGCAAAGAATCACTGCGGAAGTGCCGGCGGCCTGCGAGGGCCGAAAGGGTTCATCGAAAATCTAACAAATGGACAGATTTTTGAAATAAATTTTCATATTCTCCCGCATCGAAATATGCTACCTTTGTTTCTGGGTGAGAAATAGTTTGATACAGGAGGATTTTATTTTGATGGAGCGGAAAATGATTTATGTAAACGAGACAGACCGGGTGTTTCATCTGAGCAACGGGGAGATCAGCTACATTCTGTACGTGATGGAGAGCGGGCAGATCGGGCATCTGTATTTTGGAAAAGCGCTGAACGTAAAGGGGCGTTATTTACATATGGTAGAGCGGGTGCACCGCCCGATGGCGACCTATATCCGGGAGGGAGATCTGTATACGTCCTACGAGCACCTGCGGCAGGAATACCCCTGCTATGGAACCTCCGACTACCGCTATCCCGCGATGGAGATAGAAGGCGGGGACGGGAGCCGTATCTGTAAGGCGGAGTACGAGGGCTATACACTGATCCACGGGAAAAAGCCGCTGCCGCATCTTCCGGCCACGTACGTTGAGGAGCAGGGTGAGGCGGAGACGCTGGAGCTCACGATGCGGGATGCGCTATGGAATTTAAAGATTGTCCTGTCCTACACGGTTTTTCGGGACATAGATGCGGTTACGCGCAGTGTCCGGTTTGTAAATGAAGGGGAGGAGGATCTCTTTTTAAACCGCGCCATGAGTGTGAGCGTGGATTTCGCGGATGCAGATTACGAGAGCGTACAGCTCTCCGGCTCCTGGGCGAGGGAGCGCTCCGTGAAGGTGCGCGCTTTAGAGGCGGGCGTCACGGCGATTTCCAGTGTGCGCGGGCATTCCTCACACCAGCACAACCCGTTTTTGGCGATTAAGCGCAGGGAGACGACGGAGAAATGCGGTGACGTCTACGGTTTTAGCCTTGTCTACAGCGGAAATTTTCTGGCGCAGGCGGAGGTGGACAATTACGGTGTGCTGCGCGTGATGCTCGGCATCAACCCGTTTGGTTTTCGCTGGAAGCTGATGCCGGAGGAAGCATTTGTGACACCCGAAGCGGTCATGGTGTATTCTGCGGACGGTTTAAGCGGCATGAGCCGCCAGTTCCACCGGCTCTACCGCACGCGTCTGGCGAGGGGCTATTGGAGAGACAGGGAGCGCCCGGTGCTCATCAACAACTGGGAGGCCACGCAGTTTAACTATGTGGAGGAAGACCTGCTGCGCTTTGCGGCGAAGGCGAAGGAATGCGGTATTGAGATGTTTGTGCTGGACGACGGCTGGTTCGGCGCGCGCTGCAACGATAAGGGCGGCCTTGGCGACTGGACGGCAAACCGGGAAAAGCTCCCGGAGGGCATCGAGGGGTTCTCTGAAAAGATCGAGGCGCTGGGGATGAAATTTGGCCTCTGGTTTGAACCGGAGATGGTCAATAAGGACAGTGATTTTTACCGCGCTCACCCGGATTACATGTTAAAGACGCCGGGGCGGAGTGCGTCGCACGGAAGAAACCAGTTTGTGCTCGATTTTTCGAGAAAAGAAGTAGTGGATGCGATTTACGAGCAGATGTACACGCTTTTGTCAAAGGCGAAGATCAGCTATATCAAGTGGGACATGAACCGCTCCATCAGCGAGTGTTATTCCATCGCTTATCCGGCGGATCGGCAAGGTGAAATTTTTCACCGCTACATTTTGGGCGTCTACGAGCTGCACGAGCGGCTCATCCAGGCGTTTCCGCAGCTTTTGATTGAGTCCTGTGCCAGCGGCGGAGGGCGCTTCGATGCCGGGATGCTCTACTATGCGCCGCAGGGCTGGGTGTCGGACGATTCGGATGCGGTGGAACGGCTGAAAATCCAGTACGGCACAAGTTTCTGTTATCCGCTCAGCTGTATGGGCGCCCATGTCTCAGCGTGTCCGAATGAACAGGTTGGGCGTGTCACGCCTCTTGAGACCCGCGGGAACGTGGCGTGTACAGGTGCGTTTGGCTATGAGTTGGATCTGAACAGGCTGAGCCCGGAGGAGATCGAGACGGTGAAACGGCAGGTGGCGTTTTATAAGGAGCAGCGCAAGCTGATTGCACAGGGAGAGTTTTACCGGCTGCTCTCCCCGTTCGAGGGGAATTTCGCGGCGTGGCAGATCGTATCGCAGGATAAGCGCACGTCGCTTGTAACCGTGACAAGGATGCTGAGCGAGACGAACGGACCCTACCGGAGGCTGCCACTGCTGGGGCTGGACGCAGGCAGGAAATACCACATTGCAGGCACGTATAACACGTATGACGCCTACGGCGACGAGCTGATGTGCTTTGGCCTGATGCTGGAGGACAAATCCTCGGGGCAGATCCTTGACGGCAGCGGCGGCTGTCAGGACTTTCTGTCGGTGCGCTACGAGATTACTGCGCAGACGGATTAAACTTTTTGCGGTTGTCGTCGGACCTGGACTGCTCCTTCACACGGTACTGCGTGGGGGAGAGACCGGTCGTCTGACGAAAAATTTTGTGAAAGGATTCCGGCTCCTGATAGCCGCAGGAGAAAGCAATGCTGGCGATGGAGAGCTGGGTCATAGAGAGCAGGTGCGCGGCCTTTGTGAGACGGAAGGTCTGCAGATATTTGAGCGGAGAAAGGCCGGTGTGCTTTTTGAAGAGGGTGCTTAAATAGCTTCGATTTAAGCCGACATAGCGGGCGAGCTCTTCGATGCGAATCGGCTCGCTGTAGTGGTTCTGAATATAGCGGATGGCGTGCGCGACGTACACGTTCCCCCGGGATTCAAAGTTTATGCTGCTCTTATTTGCCTTTGTGAGACAGGAGAAGAACAGGTAGAGCATCGCCGTCTGGCGGTAGAGGTCGCTCGTGTTTGCGCTGTTGTGCCGCAGCATGTCCTTGACATATTGCTCCGGGTGCAGCTTGTCCTCGCACGTAAAGACGGGAAATGCCTGTGAGATGCCGATGCTGTTTAAAATGTCCTTTGCCTTCTTTCCGGAAAAGCCCACCCACACGTAGGTCCACGGATCGTCTGCGTCTGACCTGTATTCGGTCTGATAGTCCGGCTCAATGAGAAAGCCCTGACCCTTCGTCAGAGGGTAGCGGTTGTTGTCGGTGCAGAACTCGCCTCTGCCTTCTAAAATATAGTGGATGAGATAAAAGCTGCGAACGGCGGGACCGTACTTGTGGCAGGGATTTGTGACCGAGTAGCCGAAGTTGTTGACGTGGAGATCACCGGTCTCCATCGTGGGAAATTCCACAAAAAATGCATTTTCCATAAGCAGCCCTCCTGTTTGGATGCGCAGTGTCTGTCGGCGGTTCATTCGATTTGTGCGATACTGGTAATATAGTATACGCAGATGTCCTTGTCAACTGCGAAGGACGCAGGGCAATGCAGGCACTGCGTATTACGTTTCACATCCGGGACAGGCGTGGACTGATGGAATGCATGATTCCGATTGCTGCCGCTCCGAAAGCTTTGCGAGTGGGCGGTACCATGAAAAGCAATTTGGTAAAATGCGAAGCATGTTCAGACATGATTTCCGACAAGATGCCCGGGAGCTTTGCGAGCGGGCGGTACATTAAAAAGGAGAAGAGATGGAACAGAAACATGTTAAAGGCTATCTGATCCGTGGTCTGGCGGTCGTGATCGGCATTTTTATGGTCGGAACCGCCGTGGGCTTTTTCAAGCTTGTGGCGATGGGTGCAGATCCTTTCACCGCGATGAATACGGGTATCAGCGGCACGCTCGGAATGCAGTTTGGCACGCTGCAGCTCGGCGTGAACGCGCTGCTTTTCGTGATCGTCTTTATTTTTAAAAAGAAGTTTATCGGCTTTGGAACGATTTTCAACATGGTCTTTGTCGGGTATACTGCGGATTTTCTCATGTGGGTGCTGGCGCAGTGGCGGATCTCCTTCGATACGGTTTTATCCCGCGCGTTTTTGCTGGCAGTGGCCGTTGTTTTGATCTGCATCGGCGATGCCCTTTATATCTCTGCCGATATGGGAATGTCGCCCTACGATGCAGTGGGCTATATCATTGAGATGCTGACAAAGGGGAAGGTGTCTTTTCGCGCCGCGCGAATCACAAGTGATATCGTCTGTGTGTCCATCGGTTTTGCTACGGGTTTGCAAACCGGTATTCAGTGGAAGATCATCGGTATCGGAACGGTTGTCTCGGCATTCTGTACCGGACCGCTCATTCAGTTTTTCCGGGTGCACTGGAGCGATCCATGGCTTGCACCGTATCAGAAAAGGGGATAGGGGAAGCAAGCACTATTTTGCACAGAAATGCCGCCGGAAGGACGGAATAGTCATTCATATTTCCGTGCTACATAATAGATCGGAACAAACAGCCCGCCAAGAAACAGAACGAGCAGGAGCATGTCAATAAAAGGGAGCGTGTCGCCTGGAAGGAGCTGGAGCAGAACAAGCAGCGGCGTGGGGACGACGGCGCCAAGCAGCGACCAGAGGCGGCACGCTTTCAGAATATACGGCCAGTTTCGGTTGTTGAAGGCGACGCCGGGGATGTTCATGCGGAAAAGGCCGTCTGAGAGCAGATTGATCCGGTGCTCGTCGTAGTACCCGGGGAGCTTATGGATTGCAAACAGCCAGAAATATGCGCCGAAAATGATGCTCAGCAAATCCAGTGTCAGCAGACAGGAGAACAGCGTCATGAAGGGAACGAACCAAAGCGCCGCAAAAGCTTCCAGGGCGCATACGGCGCTCATGCCAAGAAAGACGGGCAGGTTTTGCGTTTGAAAGCGTCTGCTGCGTTCCTGCGGGGCATCGGAGAGTCCGATCGCTTTCTGAACGATATCCTCCACGCGCGCTGCGGGAAGCGGCTGTTTGCCCATCTGCTCACCCTCCAGCAGCTCAGTCACGCTCACCCCGAGCGCCTCTGCCAGCGGTACGAGGACGGAGACATCGGGCAGACTAAGCCCGCGTTCCCACTTGCTCACAGCTTTATCCGACAGATACAGTTTTTTTGCAAGCTCCTTTTGTGTCATGCCAAGCACCTTTCGTCTGGCGCTCACAAAGCCGCCGAATTTTTCCA
>CASCGD010000134.1 GCA_949132985.1 uncultured Lachnospiraceae bacterium | reverse complement strand
TGTGTGCTCCTGTTACTGACAGCAGAGTTATCATTTCAGATTGATTTTGTAAAATCATACTGCTATACTTGAGCTGGCAGAGCACTGGTTTCCGTTCACTTCGTATTGCTGACAGCCAGTTTGTCTGAACATGAATGGTGCCCTGCACCTGACAGATTTTGGAGGTTTTTTCCATGGAAAATGAAAAGAAAGTAACGTTTGACGATATTGCGAAATATACGAATTTTTCAAAGACGACGATCTCCCGCTATTTCAACAACCCCGACTCCCTGACCGTAAAAAATCAGGATATCATTGCGCAGGCGCTGGTTGATCTGAATTATCACGAGAATAAGCTTGCCCGAGTGCTGGCAAACGGTAAAAGTGAATTTGTCGGCATCATCGTCCCGAATTTATATCTGCATTATTATGCCGAAATGCTGAACCAGATTTTAAATACTTACGAACAATTCGGATACAAATTTCTAATTTTTGCCAGCAACGGAAATTCGGAAACAGAGCGGGCCTACATTCAGGAATTACTGGCCTACAAGATTGAGGGCATGATCCTCTTAAGCCATACGATCCCCTCAGAAGAGCTGGCCTCCTATCAGATCCCCATTGTTACCATCGAGCGCGAGGATCGATATGTCAACAGCGTAAATACGGATAATTATATGGGAGCCGTGCAGGCGACCAGCCTGCTTTTCAAAAATAGCTGTGATGTACTCGTGCACATCAATTCCACGGTCCAAAAGGACGTTCCCGCATATGGACGTATTCAGGGATTTCAGGACACCTGCCTGGAAAACCGGATCCCGCATGAACTGATTATCAGGGATCTCGGGCACTCGCACCAGGAAATCCATGAATGCATGCTGGAAATATATGAGTATTTAAAGAAAACGTATCCGAATCAGAAAAAAGGACTGTTTTTGGCAAATGATACACACGCCAACCATATGCTGCACATCATTTTCCGTGACTGCGGCACGCTCCCGGACGAATACCGCATCATCGGTTTCGATGACTCCCCCATTGCGGAGCAGTCCATCATCCCCATCACCACCATCGGCCAGCAGATCGGCAAAATTGCATATGAGGCGATGGAACTGCTGGTGACGCAGATGAACGAGCGAAAAAAACGCCGTCCGAAACCGCAGACGGAGCTGATCCATAAGAGTATCACCCCGATTTTAGTGCGGCGGGAGACGACAGACTAACCGCCGGATAGCGGTTCGTCCTGGTTCCATTAAAAATGTCTCCTTCATTACGTGATTCCCATGCGCAGAAATTCGTGGTAAATGCCGTCCTCCCCCCACGCTCTCACAAACCCGGTCTGCCAGACGCTTTAACTCCCCGCAGGCATTCCCCATGGCAATGCTTTGCCCTGCGGCCTGCATCATCTCGCAGTCGTTCATGCTGTCGCCAAAGGCAACGGTATCCGCCATTTTTGCACCAAAATAGCTGCATATCATCGCCATGCCTTTTCCCTTGTCCACCCCGCGGGGAATTATCTCGCCGTTTAAGCAGACCGAACCGTCTGCGTAAGGGTGCACTACAAAGTGAAAGCGATCTCCCAGCAGACGCTGCGCCTCCCTGATGGCCTCCGACGTTGTACTTGTAAAGCATATTTTGTACGCCCCGCGGCGGGGATAACGGTCGTAGGGCTGAATGTAAATGCCCGCCTCAATCTCCTTTTGCATGCGGATCAGCTCCGAATTTGCATCGTCTGCCTTTGCTGTCCGAAGAAGCTCTTCCATCTGCGGGTCCGTATAGATCCCCTCCGGGCTTTCGATCCGGCAGTAAATCCCGTTTGCGTGAAAAACGGAAAGGCATTTCTGTATGGTCTCCTCCGGGAGCATGTGATCGAAAAGTACCTTGGTCCCCACTTCCACATGAGCGCCGGCACTGGCAATGATCCCGTCAAAGCCTACGTTTTTTATCTCGTCGCCGATGATCGCCATATTTCGTCCGGTACAAAGAAACACCTTATGCCCGTTTTTCCTTGCTCTCTGCACGGCTCCCGCTGTGCGCGCAGAAGGCGCCCCCATAGCATAAACCAGTGTGCCGTCAATATCCAAAAATATCAGTTTTCGATTCATTCCTCAATCTCCCTTGTGCAGAAGGCTGCCGCAAAATCGGCCGATTTTGCAGGATATGGCTGCAACAGCTCAAACAGCCTGCAAAAATCCACTTTTGCGGCAGACCCGATTTTGCTTACTTCCTGCAGACGGCAGCCGTCTTTGTCTCTGCCGTCATTTTACAGGGCGCTGACTTTTTAAGTTCCTTTTCCTCCGGCAGATCTGTAAAGATCATCGGTATCGCCGTGTCATAGCCCGCTTTCTCAATCTGTTCCCTGTCAAATTCGATCAGAAGCTGTCCCTTCTTTACCGCGGCGCACCGGCCGCTCCTGCCGTTTTTCCGTCAGGCATTACCTCGTTTTTTGCTCCGTTTGCTAACCCCCCGGCTGCTCTGGCTACATTCCCGGCAGGCATTCCATTTGCTGACGCCCTGTCCGCAGCCGCCATGTCCGCTGCGGGGGACTCCTCCGCAGCCTTATCCATAAATTTCCCCAACACAAGCGTCATGATAAATCCGCCTGCACAAATTCTATATTCCCAAGCACCCCGGAAAGTCCGGTGAGCAGCGCCGCCGCAAGGATTCCCGGCATGATGTCCACAAACACGTCGGACAACGCCTTGATAATCCTCTGAAGCGGGTTCATCTTTTTATTTGCCACGGTCTTTAAGTCGCTCAGACTCATATTTTTCATATTGTTGTGCTCCGCGAACACCTCGTAAACGTCATTTACCAGACCTGCGCCAAAAATGATCTGCACCTGATCGCCCGCCACAAATACACCCTTGGCAAGGTCCACATCCTCGATAGCCTTTAAATCTGCCAGCTCGTTATCGTTTAATACGATCCGAAGGCGCGTCGCGCAGTGGGCCACTCCCTGAATATTTTCTCTTCCTCCCACCAGTTTTGTAAGCTCTACCGAGATTTTTTCATATCTCTGCCGCTTATTCGCATCCATTGTAGACTCCTCCTTATTAATGTAGCGCCCGTTCGCTTTGCTCTCGGGCATTTCGTCGGACAGCCTTACAAAATTGCTTCGCATTTGCTGTCCTCCTCCTTTTAATGTACCGCCCGTTCGCCTTGCTCTCGGGCATTTCCTTACCTATTCATTCTGTGGCCACAGTAAATAGATGTATCACAGTAATCGCCAATCCGCAAAAGCTTTAGGCGATTCAACTTGTAAACTCTATTATAGTCATGTATAATCGAAAATATATGGAGAAATGTGACATTACTATTGAACATTATGACAAGGAATACGACATATCGATCAGAAAGGAACCGGTCCATGAAGGATTACCATTTTTCAAATGATTTTTTCCGGAATATTGATGCCATGATCTACACCTGCGGCTATGAAAACTGTGCCAAAGGCCACAGCTACGGCCCGATTTTGCGCAACGGCTGGCTCATCCATTATGTGCTGAGCGGCTGCGGCATTTACAAGGCCCGCGGAAAACTGTTTCGCCTGAAAGCAGGCGATGCCTTCCTCATCTGCCCCGGCGAGCTGATTTACTATGAGGCAGATATATATGATCCCTGGAGCTACACGTGGATCGGTATGCAGGGGATAAAGGTACAGGGGTATCTGGAGCGGACCCTGCTGTGGGACCGACTCGTGATTCACTACGGAGCGGACGAACAGCTGCGGCTCTGCCACGAGAAAATGTTTGAGGCCGACAAGCTGACGCAAAACCGCGATCTTCAGATGAACTGTATTATGTATGAATATCTCTATTTGCTTGCGCAAAAATTTCCTGGCGGGCGCTCGCTTCACGATGAAAAAAAATCGGACTACGTGGAAGAAGCGCTGAATTTCATCGAGAGCCGCTACTGCGACCCCATCTCCATTCAGGAGATCGCCGACCATCTGAGTATCAACCGCTCCTATCTCCACCGTCTGTTCAAGTCCGTCACCGGCACATCCATACAGAACTACCTGCTGGATTACCGCGTCCGCCAGGCTTGCATCCTCTTAAAAACCACAGACCTGTCCGTCCGTTCCATCGCGCACACGACAGGCTATGCGGACCCGTTATATTTTTCAAGAATTTTCCGGCAGAAAATGGGGTGCAGTCCGAGCGAATACCGAAGGGGAAATGAATGACAAAGACAACGCCGCCCGCGCCGATAACCGTGTTGTCCCCGATGCTCACACCCGGCAGAATAACCGTGCCCGCACTGACCCAGCAGCATCTTCCGATTTGCCTCAATTTTCATATAGCTATTTATTTTCGTATATTCAAGCTCTAACTTACAAGTGATTTTCTTTTTGATCTCACATCAAATCCTCACAATATGAGTGCCGGCTGAAATGATCGATTCGGAGAAAGTGATTCAGGAGTGCGCAAATTCCATTCGCGAAGCGAATTTAAGATGGATTTGCAAAGGTTACTGATGACGGAGTGAACAGTACCATGTGGATTGCAATGTCGAAATAAGTCAATTATTTTCCCTGCAATTATCTGAAAAATTATGGTATACTACTAGAAATATTTATATAATTCTGAAATTTCTTTTAGGTTCTACTCTTCTTAGCATTCAGGAAATGCCGCATACAAGACTGTGTACTTTCTGAAACAGCAGGAGAAGACACATAAATCACAATGGAAAGGAGGGGCGCATTGATTATGCAATAAGAAGAATCTGGTATTTATGCGGATTCTGGTGTTTATGAACGCTTAAACGAAATTCTAAACACGAAGGGAGAAGAGATTATGTCAGCAAAAAAACGAATTATTTCAGTTATTTTAAGTTTTGCTATGGTTATTGGTATGTGCGCAACAACGTTTGCCGCAGGATCAATTCCGAACATTGCGGGGGTAACACAGGAAGATTACATGGAAAAGGCTAGAGATACCATTAAAGACTATATTAGAGTGAGTAATATAGATACTTCTGATTTAAGTATCTCGCAGCCGATACAGATTCATGGTGGTAATGACGATAATGACTGTGCGTTTTTTTTATTCAGAGGCACGAAATGTGTCGCTTACATGGTGTTTACTTATTTTGATAATGAGTACGCTTCCAGTTTTTTTGAGGGAAATTACTTGGAAATCACGGATGTATTAAACAAAAACCAAAGCATTGCACTTTCATCAAATGAGGAATGCATGGTTCTGTTTACGGATGATGGCTGGACGTTATTCGATGTAGATGAGGATTTTGCACAGGACATTGTGTTGAGCAGATCATCTGTCAGCTATGAAAGACAGCCGTTGAGTCTTACGCCAATTGTCTTTTCTGATGAAGATGTGGCATATAATACTAGAAGCACCACGGGAAAGGTGCTAAATGTCCAAATAGTATCTAACCGAAAGAATCCTGATACAGGGAAACATATGTGCTGGGCGGCATCATTAGTTTCACTTATCCGCTATCGAACTACAGAGAAATATTTAACAATTACTGAATTATATAATAAACTCATAAAGCAATATCCGGTGCATGA
>CASCGD010000133.1 GCA_949132985.1 uncultured Lachnospiraceae bacterium | reverse complement strand
TAATAGAAGCACCTGGTACAACGAATAGCGATGCACACGGTTCATGGCCAGAGTATCATATGGTAAGCACCCGGCGGACAATTCCACTACGCGTACCAGACAGGGAGGTCTTCCATGACATTAAACCAGCTTCAATATTTCCAGACAATCGCCCGTACCGAGAACTATCATCTCGCCGCGGAGGAACTGTATATTTCCCAGCCGTCCCTCAGCCGTTCCATCGCCGCACTCGAAAAGGAACTTGGCATATTACTTTTTGAAAAGTCCGGGCGCGGAATCTCCCTGACGAAAAGCGGCAGCCTGTTTCTTGAGTATACGGACCGCATTTTAGATGAATGCCGGATCGCGGTTTATAAGATGAAGCAGCTCTCCGGAAACGGAGGCCGAATCGATATCGGCTATGTATTCCCGCTGGCTAATTCCTACATGCCCCACATGGCCCGCGCGTTTCTCAGCATTGAGGAAAACCACGATGTCACTTTCAGCTTTCACCAGGACCAGACCTCCAGCATCCTAAACGGAATCAAAAGAGGACAGCTCGACGTCGGCTTCTGCTCCTTCGTTGACTATGAGCCGGATCTGGAATTTTTTCCGATCTTAAGCCAGGAGATCATCATGATCGTACCGCCCGGCCACGCGCTTGCCCGGAATGAGGAAGCCTCCATCATGGAGCTGTGCAATTATCCGGTCATCGGCTACAACCGTTTTTCCGGTCTGGGAAACTATACGCAGGATCTGTACCGCCGCCTGAAAATCCATCCGGACATCGTGTGCGAATGCCCGGATGAAAACGCGATCATGGCACTGGTCGCCGAGCATTTCGGCATTGCGCTCACTGCAAGAGTCGATACCCTTGACCCTTCCAGAATCCACGCCCTCACACTCTCTGACGTGTCCCTCTCCCACCAGGTATTTATGGTCTGGCTGAAAAACCACTACCAGATACCTGCCATCACGCGCTTTATCAAATTTATGAAAAAGCAATCAAATTTTGCAAAATGATAGCTTTAAGCTATCAATTGTGATAAAAAATACTATTTTTCTTTTTTCCTGTTTTGGTTTATGATGAATTTACCACAAACAAAAGAAACCGTCCTGTAAATTCTTTTTAATTCATACTGACTAACGCTAAAGATTACCAAGTAAAGCCGACTCACGAACGTTGTTGTCTGAATTGACACGATAAACTTTATCGTTCGTGAGTATATTATGGAGGGTTTTTTCATGAAAAAAGATTATCCGAAGATTTTTGAGCCGTTTACCGTTCGAAGAATGATCATCAAAAACCGCATTGTCATGACTCCTATGGGAACCAACTACGGAGAGACGGACGGCCAGCCCAGCTTTCTGCATCTGAACTATTATGAGCTGCGCGCCAGAGGCGGCACCGGTCTCATTATCGTCGAAAATGCAAATGTCGATTATCCGCTCGGTTCCAATGGAACGAGCCAGATCCGCATCGATCACGACAGTTTCTTACCGCGCTTTTTCAAGCTCACCGAGCTGATTCATCAGCAGGGCGGCTGCGCATGCATCCAGATTAATCATGCAGGCGCTTCCGCACAGTCTGCCCGCACCGGAATGCAGCCCGCTTCCGCCTCCAATATCCCTTCCAAGGAGGGTGGCGAGATTCCGCGGCCGCTTACCACTGACGAGATATATGCAATCGTAAAAAAATACGGGGAAGCTGCAAAGCGCGCGCAGATCGCAGGATTTGACGCAGTTGAAATCCACTGCGGCCATTCCTATCTGATCAGCCAGTTTTTATCCCCCATCACAAACAAGAGAACCGATGAATTCGGCGGCACACCGGAAAACCGGGCGCGCTTTGCGAAACTGATCGTTGAGGAGGTGCGAAGACAGGTAGGTCCCTTCTTCCCTATTTTCTGCCGGATCAGCGCCGATGAACTTTTAGAGGGCGGTAATACCTTAGAGGATTGTCTGAATTACCTGCAATATTTTCAGGCAGAAGTGGACGTCTTCGATGTGTCCGCAGGCTTAAACGGCTCCCTGCAATATCAGATTGACATGAACAGCCTCCCCGACGGCTGGAGATCCTACATGGCAAAGGCGGTAAAGGAGAAATACGGGAAGCCCGTTATGACCATGGGCAACATCCGTGATCCGAAGGTTGCAAACGACATTCTTGCCCGGGGCGACGCAGACCTCATCGGCATGGGCCGCGGCCTGATTGCCGATCCCGACTGGGTAAACAAGGTGGAGTTCGGCGATGTCGCAGACATCCGCAAGTGTATTTCCTGCAACGTGGGCTGCGCCGGGAACCGCATCGGAAACAACCGCCCGATCCGCTGCACCGTAAACCCTTCCACCCTGGAGGGCGACGTATACTTAAAGCACAGAGTAAAAAAGCCCTGCAATGTGGTTGTCATCGGCGGCGGTACCGCCGGGCTGGAGGCTGCCTGCACAGCCGCCGAGGTGGGCTGCACCACATTTTTGATCGAGGAGAAGGAGGAGCTTGGCGGTCTCTCCGTTATGATCTCAAAAATTCCCGACAAAAAGCGGCTGGCTGATTTTCCGAATTACCAGATCCGCCGGGCGAAAAAGCTCAAAAATTTATTTATCTTTACCGGAAAGAAAGCGGATATGGATTTTATCAAAAGCTTAAATCCCGATATCATCGTAAACGCCACCGGCTCTCTTCCGCTCCTCCCGCCGATTGCCGGCTTAAAGGAGCATGTTGACAGGGCAGGCGGCAAGGTTGCTTCCATTGTCAAGATGATTAACGACCTTCCGACTTATCCGAAAGACCTCACGGGCAAAAAGGTCTGCGTCATCGGCGGCGGCGCTGTCGGGCTGGATGTGGTGGAATACTTTGCGCCGAAGGGTGCTGACGTCTCCATTGTCGAGATGCTTCCCGCCATCGGAAACGGCCTTGACCCGATCACAAAGGTGGGAACCGCTGCCCTGATGAAAAAATACAACGTTCACCAGAGGCCCGGCACCGCATTGCAGGAAGTAAAAGCAGACGCTTTCACCGTAAAGAATCCCGACGGCTCTATCGAGGATATCCCGTTTGATTACGGCTTTATCTGCCTTGGGATGAGTGCGAACAACCCGATTCTTGAGAAGCTCAAGGCAACATTTGACGACGGAAACGTGGAAATCTATGTGATCGGCGACTCGAAACGTGCTCGGCGCATCATCGAGGGAACCGATGAGGGACGCAACATTGTAAAGGTGCTGGAGAAGCGCGGGTTTCTTGATTAAGCAGTGACTTAACGCTATGTAAAAAGCACGGGTCATGCAGATTTGTTCGGGTTATAGTCAAAAAAAGGCGTATGCATTGCATATGCCTTTTTCGTTGGCGGACACGCCATTTCAGCTTTACAATTCAATCAAACCCGAGTGATCTTTCCTTTATAGCCTTTCACCTTTACCTTTTTGTCACATGTCAGCTCTATTAAGTCCTGTGCTTTGGATAAATCCAGCTTTTTCAGTTTGTTTTTCGAGCAGTCCAGTGTTTCAAGGTACTCCGCCTTTGACAAATCCAGCTTTTTCAGCTTGTTTTTCGAGCAGTCCAGTAATCTAAGATACGTTTTCCCTGAAATATTCAGTGAGGTCAGTCGGTTGTTGGAGCAATTCAGTATCTCAAGGTATTCTTTCCCGGACACATCCAGTGACGTCAGCTGGTTGTTGGAGCAGATCAGAGAATATATCTTCGCTTTTGGACGAAGGTTAAGGGTTTTCAATGCATTGTCACTCACATCGACTATGTTGAGCCTTTTGTGTTTGGTCAGATCAAGCTTTGTCAGCTTTTTGTTCCCGGTTACCTCCAGCCATTTAAGCCTTCCCAGCTTTGATACATCCAGAGATTTTAAAGCCGTATTCTGCACATACAGCCTAGAAATCTGTGTGTTTTTTGATAAATCCAGCTTTGAGAGCTTTTTGTTATCGCTGACGATGAGCTGTATCAGTAATTTCTGCTTTGACAGATCCAGCGAAGCAAGCCTGCCGCAGTGGACAGAAAGATCGGAAAGCTTTGTATTTTTCTTTAAATTTAAGCTTGAGATTTTCCCGGATTTTATATATAATCCCTGAAGCTTTGTATTTTTCGTAAGGTTCAGCGCTGCCAGCCGGTCTGATTCCACGCTCAGACTCTTCAATGCAAGATTCTCTGCCACATTTAACTTTGCAAGCTTCGGGCATTCCAGATCAAGCCTTTCCAGCTTCCGGTTGGCAGATACGTTAATTCCCGTAATCTTCGGACACTTCAGTGAAAGCCTTGTAAGTGCCGGATTCTGCGATACATCAATGCGCTCCAAAGCATTGCTGGCGATTTCAACCGTTCGCAGGGCATCCGCACCCGCCAGCTCTACGGATGCAAGATGATCGCTTTTCAGCTTCAGCTCCGAGAGGGTGCCATTCCCTGCCACATATATCCGCGTGAAATCCGGGTCGTCCGTCCACACCTCAAGTCTTTCCAGATTTTCACCTCCGGTGATCTGCGCAACCGGAATTTGCGCTACATCATTCAGATATATCCGTTTGATCCGATGCCCGATGTCAAAGATGACGCTGACCGCATCCCGGACATCCACATCTTCCAGTGCTGTTGTGCCCCGGAAATCGATCGTTTCAATCCTGGCATCCGCACTGCCATCGCATTGCTCCCCTCGCTCTGCATGGTTTTCAACGTGAAAGCTTTTTAAATGTGCTAACCCTGATACTTTAATCCGGATAGTGGAATCGCCTGCGGGCGCTTTACTGGAATCCAGATTCAGATCCACACGCTCGAGATTTTGGAATATCGTCAGGTCAATCTCATCGCCCAGCCATTCGCCATAGTATCTATCTTGTGCATCGCTGGGATTGACCGACAGTTCTGTGACAGCCGCTGCCTCCTCCGGTGAGAGAATCCCGTCTTTATTTTTGTCATACCAGGCGATACAATTTGAAAGCCACTCATTCGAGACATGTTCGGATGAATGCGGGATATTGTCGTCCGCAGGTATCGCTTTTGCGTGCACCTGTGCAGCGACTGCCAGAGCAAATACCAGTGTCGCGACTGCCAGTAATATGCCTGCAAGTATTGATTTTTTCATGTGCTTATCCCTTCCTCAAAGCAGTGTCCGCTCCCCACAACGGAGAGCGGAACAAGCCATTTCATCGTTACGATTCCATCATACCCTTGTGATCTTTCCCTTATAGCCTTTCACCTTTACCTTTTTGTCACATGTCAGCTCTTTTAAGTCCTCCGCTTTGGATAAGTCCAGCTTTTTCAACTTATTTTTTGAGCAGTCCAGTATTTCAAGGCAATCTGCCTTTGACAAATCCAGTGAGGTCAGCCGGTTGTTCGAGCAATTCAATACTTCAAGACACGGTATCTCCGGCATATCTCCCTTTGGTAAATCCAGGGAAGTCAGCCGGTTATTCGAGCAATTCAGTGTTATAAGATACCTTTTTCCCGACAAATCCAGCGAAGTCAGTTTGTTTTTCGAACAGTTCAGATAATTTATCTTTGCTTTTGGACGGAGTTTAAGGGTTTTTAAAGCATTGTCGCTCACATCGACCACATAGAGTCTTTTGTGTTTGGTCAGATCGAGCTTTGTCAGCTTTTTGTTCCCGGTTACCTCCAGC
>CASCGD010000132.1 GCA_949132985.1 uncultured Lachnospiraceae bacterium | reverse complement strand
TACAGGGGTTTGGGGGCGGTTAGCCACCAACAAGCACGCGCCGGGTATATACCGGCGCATTGCTTGCCGGTACCCGGTACCCTGATCGTACTATCCAGCAAGCATCTTGCTCTGCTGTTTCCCGATCCACGCCAGCCGCAATGAGCTGTTATAGTGAAAAAATCTATTTCTACCGCAATTGCCACTGTTCGGCCTGATTTTGCTCATGCCAAAGGCGGGCATACAGTCCATTCTTATCGAGCAGCTGTGCATGCGTTCCTTGTTCTGCGAGATGTCCTTTTTCCAAAACGATGATGTTGTCCGCGTTGCAAATCGACTGCAAACGGTGAGCAATCACGATCACGGTCTTTTCCTCTACCAAAGCGGAAATGGCCTGTTGAATCAGGACTTCATTCCTGGGATCAAGGGACGCTGTTGCCTCGTCCAAAAGAATGATTGGCGCGTCCTTCAAAATCGCTCGTGCGATAGAAATACGCTGTTTTTCACCGCCGGACAGAGTAGAGCCGCCCTCGCCGACAATCGTTTGATAGCCGTCCGGCAACGCCATGATAAAGTCATGGCAGGCTGCCGCTTTCGCCGCTTCTATGATTTCTTCATGGGTCGCATCCGGTTTTCCCATACGGATATTCCCCTCAATGGAGTCGTGGAACAAATACACATCCTGAAAGACAACGCTGATGTAAGACAGCAGATCATCCGTCCTCATATGCTTCAGCGGCACGCCGCCCAGACGTATCTCGCCCTGACCGGCATCCCAAAACCGTGCCGCAAGCCGGGTGATCGTAGACTTTCCAGAACCGGACGGCCCTACCAAAGCGGTCACGCTTTTCTCTGGGAACGTCAGAGAAATATCGTGCAGAACTTCCGCCGCACCATAGGAAAAGCTCACATGGTCGAAGGTGATCTCCAAGCCTGCGGGCTGTTGGGATTCCGATGGTTCCGGCAAGGGCCGTTCCTTGAACAGGGCTTCAATTCGCTGTCCGCTCCTTGTGGTACGGGCAAAATCGGCAATAAATGTAAACAAAATCAGTACAGGGTCATAAATCGTCAAAGTCAGTACCAAAAAGAAAATGTAATAATACGGTTCCAACGTCCCGCCAGTTAAACATATCCCGCCGGCAAGCATCACAAGAGCAATTCCGCCGTTCAAAACAAATCTTCCCAGCATACTGACCGGCGCGGCGGCACCTGTTTCCATGTGAATTGCCGCATTTCTCTGACGGTTCAGCGCATATTTTAAGGCTTCAAAATGCTTGCCCGCCATATGAAAGGCTTTCAATGTCTGGATACCGCCCACATACTCCAAAATGCGGGAGGATGTTTCCTGCTGGGAATACTGAAAATCGGCTCCGGCATCGTTCATCCGCCGATAGCTGAGAAAGGCAAAGGGCAGAGCCAGCGGGATCACGATAAAAACCGACAGCATCATGCGCCAGTCAAAGGCGGTGAGCATCACAAGCATAAGGGCAAAGCGAATCAGAACCGTGACGATCTGAGGCAAAATCTGCTGGGACAGATTTTCAATTTCCGAATAGTCCCGTAAAAGCACGGTGGATAAGTCTCCAGCATCCCGTCCGTTGTAAAATCCCATACTCAGGCGGCGCAGATGTTCCCCCATACGGATACGGGAATCCTTGATCGTTCCGGCAAATCCCACACAGAAGTCAATATACGTTTTCTGCCGGATAAAGTTGTAGGCTATGAACTGCACAAGCAGCACGCCGCACATGATCCAAAGCTGGGTGAGCGGCAAATCCACCCCTGGCTGGGCAATTGGAATCAGCAGACAGTAAATTGCCAGGAGCATGATGGTGACAGGGATGGAGGCCACAAAGCTGTCAAAAAAGATCCATACGGCCAATTTCTTAAGTTCCCCGGTCTGGCCCAGCGTCATCATATTCAGCCAGCGTTTGACTTTCTTCATTCCGCGTCTCCTCCTTTTCCGCTGCGCTTGATTGTCCAGCGGTCCCTCCGCTCATTTGCGGCAACCAGCCCGGCATACGGACCGCAATCCTTTAAAAGTCTTTCATGCGTCCCTGCCCCAACCAGTTCTCCGGTATCCATGACCAGAAGCTGGTCTGCCCGTTCCACGGTTTTTAAGCGGTGGGCGATCATCAGCACTGTTTTTCCTCTGGAAAGCCGGGCAAAAGCCTGTTGGATGTTCGCTTCGTTCTCGGCGTCCGCATAGGCAGTGGCCTCGTCTAAAATGATGATGGGCGTATCCCGCAAAAATACTCTGGCAATGGCAAGGCGCTGTTTCTCTCCGCCGGACAGATAAGCATCCTGTTCTCCAATAACGGTTGCATAGCCCTTGGGCAGAGCCATAATCGTATCATGGATGCCTGCGTTTTTCGCCGCCTGCTCCACCTGTTTTTGACTGGCCGTGGTATTTCCCATGCGGATATTATTCTCCACAGTATCATGAAAGAGGAAGCTGTCTTGAAATACATAGGAAACCAGTTGGGTCAGCCTCGCCGGAGAAATATTGCGGATGTCCACACCCCCAATGCAGATACGCCCCTGCTGCGGCTCATAGAAACGCAAGATCAGCTGCGCCAGAGTGGACTTCCCGCCGCCGGACGGCCCTACCAGCCCCGTCACACTGTCTGCCGGCAGACGGAACGACACATTCCTGACCGCCTGCGTTCCCTCGGAATAAGAAAAAGAGACTTGCTCAAAGGTCACATCATATCCGGTGGGATTTCCCGTGCCGGTCTCGCTGATCTCGTCCTGCATCAGAATCCCGTCAATACGGTTCATGCCCTCGATCACCCGGTTGGAATCCAGCACCTTGACCATCATATCCTCCATGGGTTCTTTCAGGCCGCTGCCTACTAAAAAGAACAGCAGCACCACAGGCAGAAAATCCAAATAGCTTTTGGCCGTTGGGATCAGCAGCAGAGATGCGGGAATTAAAAACAACAGCTGTGCTCCGAAGAACGCATAGTAAGCACCCATCGGCTTGGCGTTGGCATGGGCAGTTTTGGATACCACATGAACAAAATTGCTCAGATCCCGTTCATAGCGCTGGAACGCGCTGAGGGTGCGGTTAAACACCTTTACCACCGGCATTCCGTGGATATACTCTACAATGGTTCCCTGCATGGTTTCCTGTGCATTGGCCAACTCCACCTGCAAAGCGGCTTTATCCGGTTTGTTCAGACAGGTGGACAGCAGACAGAATGAAATCACGATGGGGGCCAGTGTGACCAGCGCCAGCCGATAGTCCATAAAAAACAGATAAAGCAGGGTAAAAACCGGCATGGTAATTGCGGTGGCAATATCACAGATATGGTGCGCCAGAAAGACCTCCAGCTGTTCCGCATCGTCAGACAGGATTTTCTTAATGGCCCCCTGTGTGGTGTGGGTGAAGTAGCCGGAGGGGATACGGGACAGCTTTTCCACCAGCTTGAGCCGCAGCTCATAAATAATGTCATAAGCCGCCGTGTGAGCCAGCGCCGAGGACGAAAACGCGCAGATGCCGTAAAGCAGTACAGCGGCAAAGGTGATGGCCGTACAGATAAAAATACGCATGCTGTTGATCTGGTCAAGGTCCGTGTAATGACGGAGCAATTCCAGGATCACATTGTAAATCGTAAAAAATGGGACAATGCGGGCTGCAGAGGACAGCACGGATAAAAGGCAGGCAGCTATCAGTTTTTGCTTTTTTGCACCAGCCAGTTCCAGCAGCCTTGCAAGCCCTTTTTTGGGCTTTGATCTCTGCTTCATAAATGTTCCTCCCTTTGGTTAGATACAGCTAACTTGTTATGAAAGAGTTCGGTCATTTCTGGCCGTTACCAAGAGAGACACTTGTCTCCCTCGTGCGATAATGGTATAATAGCAAAAAAGGTTTTCCTTTTCAATAAGTTCAGAGAAAATGAGACATAAAACGCAAAATGTCGCTTAGGAGGAATGAATCATGGCGCAAAAGCTGAAAATCGAAAAAGAGGCCGGGCAGATCGAGAAATGGATGATGGATGCGCTCCTTGCCCTGATGGAAGAGAAATCCTATGGTGATATTCGGGTCAAAGAGATATCGGATCGGGCGCAGCTGGCCCGCTGCACGTTCTATCGGTATTACAACTCAAAGGATGAACTTTTACTGCGCTGCTGCCAGGTGCGGGCCAATCAGCTGGCGCAGCGGATGCGGCAGGAAAACTATTACACCTTTTTTGGCGTTTCGACTGCCTATTTTTCGTTCTTTTTGGAGGAACAAAACTTCTTTGCTCTGCTGAGAAGGCATGATCTGCTCTATTTCTTTGTACGCTGCTATGATGATTTAATGTTTGATGTGGCCCGCGCAGTCAAACGGGAAAATCATGAAAAATGCGCCGTAGACTTTTCACAAAAAGCGCGGTTCCATTTTCTCTATGGGATGCACGGCCTATGGGGCATGGCCGATAACTGGCTTCGCAATGGCTGTCAGGAAACGCCCGAAGAATTGGCCCAATATATAACGGCCTATTTGGTGGAATCCTTTGAGACGGAACCGGATTGTCAATACTACGCCAAACACCGAAAATACCCGTATGAGCCTTGCTATATTAAGCCGGGAGATGGATTCTGAGCACATAAACAATCCAGTTTTCTCTTGAAAAAACGCAGCAGCAACGGCTCCTGTAATCTTTCTTTTCCCAGGCACCTGCTGCCACTGGAAGGCGAATTTCGGCCCGGCTATCCCTCTGCTGGAGTAGGATTTTCGGGTGATCTGCGTCTCCTACGACGGCTTTGACGAAACAGAATACACCGTTTCGGTATGGACACAAGGTGTTCACCTATCTGAGCAGGATTGGATTTCAGTTTGGTGTGTTGATTCCCAGCCTGCTGGTAGTGCTGATCCTCGTCTGCTGCTATGGGGCAACGATTTATACAATAAAACGGGCCTTGACCAATACACTCAACAACATCAAGTAAACAAAAATCTTATAGATACGGTCAAAAGGACAAGGCTCTTTCGGTTTTGTCCTTTTCCTTTTTGGGCAAATTGTTTTCCTGAAGCGAAATGAGATTTCAAAATCTCACATTTCCCCTTGACAACATCTTTAGAAATAATGATGGCACTGTCAGAATTTTGAGCGGAGGCCGGGGCAGTATGTCTGTCCGCCAGTGGCACGCTTATCCGAATATCCTTCCCCGTGAACTTTACAGTGATGAAGTAAAGAGCGGGGAGAAGTTTGAAACTTTGTAACTACTCAGTATGTTGGACTTAGAATTTTAAAAATACCGAAACAAAACTTAAAACTTACAAAAACAATAATGTTATATAGTTCTGTCAACAAGTGAGAAATCACTGTAAAAAATAGGAGGACATAAAAATGCAGTATGAAGTAAAAACAGTCAAGAAAGTAGGCGTAGGTGGATATGAGGACGAGATCAACAAGATCATAAAGCCTATGGCCAGTGATGGATGGACGGTTCAGCAGCTTCTTGGAAGCCCGGATCAGGGAGTGATCATCCTTTTCGTAAAGGAAAACTAAGCCATCATTCCGAAACTCGGAGTAACGAAAGCTGCTGGCAGGAAATCCAGTGGCTTTCATTTTTTGAGGATTATCAATCAAATACCAACTGTCTGAATAATGATATGACGAAAAGCCAAATTGAAGGAGAAAAATAATGAGCGATTACAGAGTAAATGAGCTGGATCAAAAGAAAGCAGAGAATATCCGCAGGCAATATGTCAGCCGTGAAGAAAATAAAATGGAACAGCTTCAGAAGATAGACAGAAAAGCAAAATGAGTGATGAACTCATCAATGAATAGGTGGTGCAGGATAATATATCGGAACGATAGGCATTCTGGGTGAGATAAAAAATGTTGGAATATTCATTTTTAACATTTCTCAAACATTTCCTGAATCTTTT
>CASCGD010000131.1 GCA_949132985.1 uncultured Lachnospiraceae bacterium | reverse complement strand
GAATAAAAATTTATTCTGCGTAAAATTCATTGATATTTAACCGCCATAGTAATATATAGCTTTGGCGGCACCGGCCGCCGACAGAGTAACGATATGTTCAGTATAGACTTTTTTGGGATGTGCGTCAAGAGACAGGTCAGATGTCTTGTCAGATGGTGAAGTTTAATGTGAAAAAATGCGATATGCTGCAATTTCAGCCCGGATTTGAAGATAGCTGCATTCGTCTTCCGTCAATCTGACGAAAAAACGGACAGCTTTCGTCATTCCGACGAAGAATCGGCTCCGTTTCGTCAGTTTGACGGAAAATTTTTGAAATCTTCGGTCAATCCGTGGATAGCAATTCCGAAAAAAGTTTTGTATAGTAATGACAGTTCAAAAACAAACACGGTTCGCCGGACGGATGAGGCGAACGGATTATTACAAACAAAATTTTCAGGAGGATTTGAGTCATGTCCAGTTTATCATGCAAAAACATTTGTAAGAAGTATTCCAACGGTTTTGAGGCAGTAAAGGATTTCAATCTCGAAGTAGCCGACAAGGAGTTTATCATTTTCGTAGGACCTTCCGGATGCGGTAAGTCAACTACCCTTCGTATGATCGCAGGTTTGGAGGAGATTTCTTCCGGCGAGTTATACATTGACGGCAAGCTTGAGAACGACGTAGAGCCGAAGGACCGCGACATCGCGATGGTATTCCAGAACTACGCATTGTATCCTCATATGACCGTATATCAGAACATGGCATTTGGTTTGAAGATGCGTAAGGTTCCCAAGGATGTGATTGATCAGAAGGTTCGCGAGGCAGCGAAGATCCTCGATTTGGAGAAATTGTTAGAGCGTAAGCCGAAGGCTCTTTCCGGCGGACAGAGACAGCGTGTTGCCATGGGCCGTGCAATCGTTCGTAATCCGAAGGTATTTTTGATGGATGAGCCTTTGTCAAATCTGGATGCAAAGCTGAGAGTACAGATGCGTTCCGAGATTTCTGCACTGCACCAGAAGCTGGGCGCAACCATCATTTACGTTACACATGATCAGACCGAGGCTATGACCTTAGGTACGAGAATCGTTGTATTAAAGGATGGTATCATTCAGCAGGTAGATTCTCCTCAGACATTGTATGGAAGACCCAACAACCTCTTCGTTGCAGGCTTCATCGGATCTCCTCAGATGAATTTCGTTGATGCTGTATGTAAGGTCAACGGCTCCGAGGTCACCCTGAGCTTTGATAAGTTCTCTGTGAAGCTGCCTCAGGAGAAGGCAAAGAAACTCATTGACGGCGGCTACAATGGAAAGACCGTAATCATGGGTATCAGACCTGAGAACATTTCCGATGAGAAGGAAGATATCGCAAAGTACGGCTGCAAAATTACGACTGAGGTTACCGGCTACGAGCTGCTCGGCGCGGACGTTCTTCTTTACTTCAGCGTAGGCGGCGCGAAGATGACTGCAAGCGTTTCTTCCACCACACCCGCACGTTTCGGTGATACCGTTGAGCTTGGACTGGATCCGAACTATATGCATGTATTCGACAAGGAGACAGAGCTGACAATCACCAACTAATTCAGGCAACCAAGGTGTCCGTTAAGGCACCTCCTCCTCATAGTCTTATCTCCCATGGGCAAATGAAAAACTGTCCATGGGAGATTTTTTATCACATAAAAAATTCTCCATATTTCCTGAACGAAGAAAAACAATGATCGCGTTACGTCGGCAACCCCATTTTTTCCCAGTCTTGCTGCGTATATATTATAGTAGAGAGCTGTTCAGAGGAATTATATATGGTGCGTCAGATTTATCTGCCAAACAGTATAACAGGATGTGCACAGACGCAAGGGTGAGTATAACACGATTTAAATACCCTTACATTTTGCTGGTCTGCTTTCCCGATAGCACAAAGGAAAAATGCTAAGCGTAGCACCACTGCGCCTTCGTTTTCTTCTTTGCGCTCTCGAAAAAGCATCCTCATCAAAAGTGAAAGGTATTTAAATCGAGTGATACTAGGACATCGACCCGTAAAGTGTGAGGATAAAAAATCATGTGCAGAGGAGCAAGAGAGATGAAGATAGTGTGTTTGGATTTGGAAGGGGTGCTGGTGCCGGAGATCTGGATCGCGTTTTCGAAGGCCAGCGGGATTTTGGAGCTGACGCGGACGACGCGGGATGAGCCGGATTATGACAAGCTCATGAACTGGCGCCTTTCCATATTAAAGGAGCATGGACTGGGACTAAAAGAGATTCAGGAGACGATCGCGACCATCGATCCGATTCCCGGAGCAAAGGAGTTTCTGGATGAGCTGCGCGCTTTGACGCAGGTTATTATCATCAGCGATACATTTGAGCAGTTTGCGATGCCGCTTATGAAAAAGCTGGGCTATCCGACGCTTTTCTGCAATTCACTGGATGTAGCGGACGACGGCGCAATCACAGGCTTTCAGATGCGCTGTGAGCAGTCAAAGCTGTCCACGGTAAAGGCACTGCAGTCCATCGGATTTGAGACTATCGCCGCAGGCGACAGCTTTAATGACCTTGGGATGATTCAGGCAGGAAAGACCGGATTTCTGTTCAAGAGCACCGATCAGATCAAAAAGGACTATCCGCAGATTCCTGCGTTTGAGGAGTATGGGGAGTTTCTGGATGCAATCAAAGAGGCGCTGGCGAGATAGAGGGAGCGTATCGCGGAGATATAAAACGCGGTTCGGGCGGCGCTCGGGCAGGCATAGTTTTACTGCCGCAGGTAAGGGAGGTGCGTCCGGGACAGTGAGTCCGGGAGGGGCAGTGCAGCCCCTCGGCCCCTCATGCCTGAAACAAACTCTGCCAATCAGCTTCTGCTCCTTTCAGAAAAACAGAAGTATACTCACGAGTAGTATCCTTCTGTTTTCTTTTTTTAACAAGTATTATGATGATACTTTTCACGCCCCAGGAACGCGCACTGGCTGCGCGTTCCGTGAGAACATGATTATTTTGCCTTCACAATGGTGATGCTGCCCTTTACCTTTGTGACATCGCTGCCCTTTGTGTGGATAAACAGGCGGTAGGAGCCGGAGGTGAGCGCATTTCCCCATTTCATGACACCGGATTTGATTTTCAGCTCGCCGTCGGTGCGGCGGTTGGATACGGTCATATAGGTTGTCTGGGGGTGGGGCTGCCCCGGTTTGGCAAAGCCGACATCAAGGCGCTCTCCGGTTTTTGCCGAGATGTTGTAGCAGACCCGATCGCCCTTTGACAGCTTAAAGGTTCCAAGCCAGATGAATGCGCCGTCCTTGATGCGGCTGATATTTACGGGGATGGTTAGCTTTCTGGAGCCGTCCAAATTGTCGGGACTGTCCAGATCATCGAGATTCTCCAGACCGTCGAGGTCGTCCAGATCATCGAGATTCTCCAGGCCGTCGAGGTCGTCCAGATCATCGAGACTCTCCAGGCCGTCGAGGTCGTCCAGATCATCGAGACTGTCCAGATCATCTAAATCATCGAGATCATCCAGGCTATCGAGCTGCTGAAATGCGGCGTCCTCGCCCAGGATTTCTTTCACCTCTGCTTTGGTCATATAGGAAACTTTTTTGATATTGTCTTTTTTATCGCGCACAACCTTGATATCAACGGTGCCCTTCGGATTGATGTTCAGCGTGTAGGCGGCGAAGGTTTTTCTGCGGTCGAGGAAAATCCGGACCAGCTTCCCTTTGTAGTAATGATTTTTCCCCTTCATGGTGACACCGTACTTTTTGTACTCCGCCATTTGCTGTTTGGCCCATTTTTCTTCCAGGGCATCCTTTTTGTCGTCCTGACCCAGTTTGCCGGCGAGGATAGACAGGAAGGTGATATCACCGTCCGCAAGCGCCCGGTCCGCCCATTTCTCCAGCGTTTTTTTATCCATGTAGTCAGCAAGGATGGAGAAGAAAGCTGTCTTGCCGTCCTTGTATGCTTTTTTTGCAAATTTGGCGATGAGCGGGGAATCATCGTTCAGCGCATTCATGGCAATAGAAAAAAATGCGACCTCATCGTCGGCGTATATCCGGTTTAACCAGTATTTCTGTTCGGCTTCGCTCAGGGTGTAGAATACCGACTGAAACAACGGAAGGCTTTCCGCCTTATAGTAGCGCTCCGCTTCTGCGGAAGCAGCACGTTTGCTGCCTGTTTTTGTGGAGGATGTACTTTTTTTGTTTTCTTTTGTGGAGGATGTGCCCTTTTTGCTTTCGGCTGACTGCTGTGCCCCGTCTGCTTTGGATGTTTTGGCAGAGACCGGATAAACGCCGATAAGAGCCGCTGATGCCCCTATGCACAGTGTCAATACGCCGGTGAGGAGCCGGACGCCTGTTGATCTCTTTTTAAAAGTCATAATTGCACCTAACCTTTCCTTTAAAAGTTGTTTATTTTCGCTTAGCGTGACGGCACCGATGTTTTCCATCCGACCTGCGGTCGCCGCCATGGCGTCAAGCAGGGTTTTGCCATAGCCCTGCGCGTGATCGGCTCCGATGTGTTTCAAAACCGCCTCGTCGCAGGAAAATTCACATGCCTTTGTGATCTCGCGGCTCATCACATGAACGAGAGGATTGAACCAGTGCAGGCAGACCGCGATTTGTACAAGCCATTTGTAAAAGATATCCCGTCGCCTGTAGTGCATCAGCTCGTGCAGTGCGGTATAGCGAAAGGTGTCTTCGGACATACCGGCATCGGGCAGAACGATGCACGGACGAAAAAAGCCGGTCAGAAGGGGCGAGGATATCAGTGGATGAATCCACAGCTCCACCGGCTTTTTGATACCGGCCGCTTCCGCGATAGCGGCGAGGCTGTCTAAAAGCGCGGTGTCGGAAACCGGGGTGGCACCTGACCTTAGATACCGCAGAAAGCTTCGGTAGGCGGTCAGCTTTTTCTGGAACAGAAGCAATGTTGCGGTAAGCCAGATGAGCCATAAATGTGGTTTTAATGTGGATGCCGTATACAGGAGAAGGCGTGTGGCCGTCGCGGTAATTGTCTTGGTGGGCGGTGTCAGTCCGGCTGTTTGCGGGCTGTCTGTTATCGGATGTTCGCGTTGTGTTTGGCTGATTGCCGGAAGCCGGCTTGTCGTGTTCTCCTGATTGGACGCGCCGCCCGCTGCCCGATTATCTGCTTCTTCCTGATTAGCCGCGCTATCCGCCGCCTGTATGGTTTCGTCCGTTTTTTTGTCGGAAGCTTCCGGGAGACCGGCGCGCTTTGTCAAATATTCCTGCGCCGGGCGGAGGGTGCGGGAAAGCGTCTCGTCGGCGATCTGAAGGATTTCCCCGGATAAATTGATTTCAGGCTCAAAGGGGAGCAACAGACGCAGGATGACGATGAGCCAGACATAATACTGCCACTGGCGACTTATTTTCTGCCGGAAAATACGTGTGCACAGAAATAAAAGCAGGATCAGCAGCCCGCCGGAGCAGGACATGGACAGGAACTGCTTCAAAATAGTGTTCATTCATTTTCGCTTCCTTTCTCCAGCAGCCTTTTTAATTCCTCGTATTCCTCATCCGTCAGACGGTCGGCTGAGATCAGACTGGTGACAAGTCCTCCGATGTTGCCCTCATAGATTTTGTTCAGAAAATGCTTGGTCTGGACAGTCTGATATTGTGCCTCCGGCACACGGGGCGTGTATTCGTTTCGGCGTCCTTTCTTTTTTGCCTGTAAAAAGCCCTTGTTCACAAGCCTTGATAACAGGACAATCAGTGTGTTTTTCTGGCAGGGTCTGCCTTTTGCCGCCAGCTCGTTCATGATATAGGAGAACAGCGTGGGACTTTCCGGGTTGTTCCAGACGATTTTCATGATTTCTAATTCTGCATCGGATATTTGCCAGTTCATATGCTTTTCTCCTTGCTTTAGAGTATAACAACATGTTGCATAAATAGTATAGCATCGTATTATACATATGTCAAGCGTATAAATTCATTTCCGCACTTGCTCTTTTTTGCAATTTCTGCCATTATAGAGAATAATAGGCTCTCGGAATTTTGAGCCTACCGACTAAGATTCACCAGTCGGATGAACC
>CASCGD010000130.1 GCA_949132985.1 uncultured Lachnospiraceae bacterium | reverse complement strand
ATTTAGATATTTCCTCCTTACTGCCCGTTTTCCGGCATACAGGTATACCCGGAGGGTGTTTCCTCCTTACTGCCTGTTTCCCGGCATACAGGTATACCCGAAGGGTGTTTCCTCCTTACTGCCCGTTTTCCGGCATACAGGTATACCCGGAGGGTATTTCCTCCTTACTGCAGCAAACACCACTTTTTCTACGGTTCCGCCGAAATCTGCGGCACACCCCGCATAATGATTTGCGGTGCGCCGTTGTTCTCAATGTAATCCCGGGTGATAATGACCCTGCCGATGTTTTCATCCTTCGGAATCTCGTACATGATATCCAGCATAAATTCCTCGATAATGGCACGCAGCGCCCTGGCTCCGACTTCCTTTTCCTTAGCACGTTTTGCAATTGCATAAAGTGCATCCTGCTCGAACTCCAGCGCAACCTCATCGTAGGTGAACAGCTTCTGATACTGCTTGACAATTGCATTTTTCGGCTCTGTCAAAATACGAACCAGCATATCCTCCGACAGCGCATCCATAGAAAAGAGAATCGGCAGGCGCCCGATAAACTCGGGAATCATGCCAAACTTTCGAATATCCTCCACCGTCACATGGCGCAGCAGGTTTTCTTCCTTATCATATTTATCCTTGAGGTCGGCCTGAAATCCCATGGAAGAATTTTTGTTCAGACGCTCCTTAATAATGTCCTCAAGATCCGGAAACGCGCCGCCGCAGATAAAGAGAATATTTTTCGTATTTACCAGCGCCATCGGAACCATCGCGTTTTTGCTGGAAGCCCCAACCGGCACCTCCACCTCGGCGCCCTCCAGCAGCTTTAACATTCCCTGCTGTACGCTCTCACCGCTCACGTCCCGCTGATGCGCGTTTTTCTTTTTCGCAATCTTGTCAATCTCGTCGATAAAAATAATGCCATGCTCCGCGCGCTCCACATCATTGTCCGCCGCTGCTAAAAGCTTACTCACCACGCTCTCGATATCGTCGCCGATATAGCCCGCCTCCGTGAGGGACGTAGCGTCCGTAATCGCCAGCGGCACATCCAGAAGCTGCGCCAGCGTGCGCACCAGATAAGTCTTTCCGCAGCCCGTGGGGCCTACCATGAGCATGTTGGACTTTTCAATCTCGATGCCATCCTGATTTTCGTTTTTCTCATCATCGGAAAAAATGCGCTTGTAGTGGTTGTATACAGCCACGGACATCACCTTTTTGGCGTGCTCCTGCCCCACCACATGCTCATCCAGCTTTGCCTTGATCCTGTGAGGCGCGGGAATCGAGTGAATGTCCAGCACCGGCTCCACCTTTTTCTCCTTCTTCGGCTTTTTCTTTTTGACACGCTGCGCCCCCGGCATCATGCCCGCCAGATCCGACAGGTTAATCATACTAATATTGGGCATACCGCCCGTGTTCGGACGGTTGTTTACCCCACCGAAAATCGGCGCCATATCCCCCATCGGAAAGCCTGCACTGTTCATGCTGTCAAAGGTCTTCTGCATACAGTCCTTGCAGATGCAGATATTGTTTGGAATCCGCATCAGCGGGCCAGTGATGCTCTCCGGCCGGCCACAGATATAGCAGTTATCCTCCCGCTTTTTTTCCCCGGACCCGCCGTTTTCTTCCTTCGCATCATCCGGGGCACCCGCCTCCGTGATCTCCTTAAATTCGTCATCGTTATAGGTCGACATTCTCTTTTCCTCCATGTTCAAACAATCTGGTTCCCTGTTATTGTACCGCACCCACTACCCCCAGGCTTCACCTTCGGCCCAAATCCGCTAAGTACTCATTCGATATGGGATGCTGCCATCATACATACAATACGCCGCCAAATGGCCGACTCTTTATAATTATCGGCATCTCTCCACACCTTCATAATCAAACGACGGAATAAAGCTTTCACTCACCGCACCGCCCTCCTGAATAAAGGCATGCTCCACGCCGAGAGAGAGCGCGTAATCCACCAGCGCATCATAATTTTTCCTTTTCACGGGACGTCCCAGAAGCGAATGACGACTCACCGCATCCACCGGCGTATACTGCCGCAGCAGGCTCATGTAAACCGCATCCTGATAAGTCTTATACAAATATGCGACGATCCGTTTCGCATCCCTAAGTCCCCCTGGCAAAAGCAGATGACGCACGATGACGCCTCGCTTTATCAGCGGCTCATCCTCGCCCGGCGCAGTCACAAATTTTACACGGCCAACCTGACGGTACATTTCTCCGATGGCCGCCGCGGCAACCCGGGGATAATCAGGCGCGCCGGAATATTCACCCGCCCGCGCCTCGTCCATATATTTGAAATCCGGCAGATAGACATCGATCAGTCCGTCGAAACGCCGCAGCGTCTCCACCGTCACATAACCTGACGTATTGTACACAAAAGGCAGAGGAAATCCGCGTCCCCGCGCCTGAACCACCGCCTGCGCCACCATCGGGGCAAAATGATCCGGTGTCACAAGATTGATGTTGTTTGCACCCTGGTCTGCAAGCTCGAAAAAAATATCACACAGACGGGAGGCAGAAATCTCCCGTCCAACCCCACCCCGGGCGATGAGCCGGTTCTGGCAGTAGATACAGCCCAGCGGACAACCACTGAAAAAGACTGCGCCGCTGCCCTTTGTTCCGCTGATGCACGGCTCCTCCCAGAAATGAGGCGCCGCCCTTGCGACGCGAAGCGTTCCCGTCTCACCGCAGACACCCCGCTCACCCGCTTCACGGTCTGCGCCACAGCTGCGCGGGCACAGCCTGCAGCCACGGCTCACGATTTTTTCCCTGACGCGGCTTTCGCTGCGGAGTCCTGTGCATCTCCAAAAGCCTTCCGCACACCGGGGACTTCCTCATTTTCGCCGGCTGCCTCCGGCCCCGCTGCCCTCTTATGCCCATTGGCCGGCTCTGCCCCGCCGCTGACCTCCCCGATAAAACGCCCGATCTCCAGCCATGCGTGCTTACACTCCGGCAGCGCCAGCGGCGCCATCTGAAAGACATGGAACATGCCGTCATATACGCTGAGTCGCACCTTCACCCCTGCCTCCTTTGCCTTCTGCGCCAAAAGCACCGAGTCCGAGAGAAGCATCTCGCAGGACCCCACCTGAATGAGCATCGGCGGAAACCCCTCATAATTCCCAAACAGCGGAGAAAGGTACGGGTTGGTCAGATCCTCCTCCCCCGCGTACTCCCGGTTGTAAATCATCGAATCCTCGGTTCCGCCAAAGAGCGGGTCCTTCTCAAAATTTTCCTTATAGGAATCTCCTCCGGCCGTCATATCGGTCCAGGGCGACATCGCAATGATGCCGCATGGAAGCTTCCGCTCGTTTTCCTTTAAGCACAGGCACATTGCCAGAGCCAGCCCTCCGCCCGCGGAATCCCCCGCCACAATGATCTGGTCCTCGCGGTAGCCGTTTTTTAACAGCCACTCATAGCCGTCCAGTGCGTCGATGAGCGCCGCCGGAAAGGGATACTCGGGTGCCACCCGGTAATCCACCGTAAAAACGCTGTGCCGTTTTCCCACCTCATTGTAAAGTCCCGCAAAAGAGCGATAGGCATGCCGCATACCGCCGATATAGCCGCCGCCGTGAAGCTGAAGAATCACCTTTTCCCGATTTGGCGACTCAAACTCCAACAGCTCCCCCTGACAATGCGCCAGCTCCACCACCGTGTTCGTGAGATAGTCCGGGCATTTCCAGAAACGTGCCGGCTCGACGATCTTTTTGCGGATCTCGCCGTTTTTAAATTTTTGTCCGATCAGATTGTCTTTTGTCAGAGCAGCGATCGCCTGCCGCATCAGGCGGCCCTGCCGACTCACTTTTTGTTCCGTCATAATCCCTCGTCAAATATATCTGCTTACAGCAACCTCCAGTGCCAAACAGCATCCTCCGTCCCCTGTTTCCGGTTCCTCATATGTGGAACCGCCGTTTAAGCTCCGTAGTCGCGCGCCTGCCGCCGATGATTACCGTCCCCAGAAATGAAAACACCGCCATTGCCGCCGCCACATAGGAAAGCATGGGCGCCGTGACCAGTCCCAGAACACTTAAGAGAACCGGAACGATGCTGAAAACAACCATCGCAAGCTGAAAGCTTAAATAACTCTGCCAGTTGCGCCGGTTAAAAATGATAAATCCGAGTATCACGGCATCCGTCGCAAGCAGCGCCGCCGGAAACGCATAGTTCATGGACCATCCGTTATTGCCCAACACCCGGTCAATGACAAGAAGAAGCAGCACGCCGCAGGCCACGCCCACGATGATCTTCATGCGGTATCCCGCACGGCTGTAGCTCACCGTATATGCAAGTGTAAAATAAATATATGCCAGAATCACACCCACGACCACACTCCAGTAGGTTCCGTGGAAAAAGAAATAATTTATGGCAACCAAAACAGCCTCCAGAACAATCGCCACAAAAAGGTAAATTCGGATGACCAGCTTCAGCACATAATTTTTCGCCCATATATCCGGATATTTGGACTCCGCCTGCCCATCCACATCCAGCACGCACTTGCACAACGGACATACCGAGACATCATCGTGGACGATCACATTGCATTGCCTGCATTTACTCATATATACACCCCGTTGCTTTCTATCGTTACCTCCAGCCCGTCCGCCGCCAGCTGCCGGAAAAATGCACGCTGGACGTGCGCCTCTGCCAGCATGGAGCTGAACGTGATGGCCAGCGTATCCCTGTAGGAGCAGATCGTCGCCTTTAAAAGCTGGCCCTTGCTCATGGCCAGAAACGCGTGAAACATATTCACGTAAGGCTCATACTCCGGCAAAAGCTTCACATTCCCAACATTGGTGATTGTGGTCGTGTTCGCCAGAGCTGATCGGGTATAGACAAACCGGATCGCGATTTTTTTGAGGAACAGCGGCACCGCCCGTGCAAAAATATTCTGCTGGTTTGCCACATTGTAGGAGAAAAGCTTCTCCAGATGCTCCTTGCTGATCTGTGCCCTCAGACTCTCCTTCACCCGTTTCACAACGGTCTCATAAGTCATATTTTCCTCGTCGGGAACCAACTCCGCCGACACCATGACAAAAAAATTTTTCGTCGTCACCGAATCGAAAAACGGCCGCAGATTGACCGGAACCGCCGCCCGGATTGCCCGTTCATTTGTCATTCCCCGCAGGCATTCCTTATAAATGCTCCACACGTAGGTGGCCACCAGATATTCGTTGATGCTTAAACCGTAGCGACGGCACACTTTCTTTAGCGCCGAAATGTCCACAAATCCATGAATGACCCCCAGTTCCTCCGGGTTCAGCCGCTCGCCGGAAATCTCATATGCCCTTTCGGAGCGGTAGCCCCTCTTCGCACTCTTTCTGTAATTGCGCACGAAACTGTCCTCCCGGTTCAGCGACGTGTCCGTGCTCAGCTCGTCCCCGCCCTTTTCCCGCAGTTCAAGGTGCACGAGCCGCAAATATTGATAAGTCAGCTCCTTCAAAAAATTGATGCCGCCCATCCCGTCCGTCAGAACGTGGAACACCTCGAGATTGATGCGCTTTTTGTAATAAGAAACCCGAAAGAGATAGCTCTGATTTTTATTCGGAAGAATGTAGCGACACGGGTAAGCCTGCTCCTCCTTAACCTCTGGCGCCTTGTTTCCGTTTTCCTCAAAATAATACCAGAAAAATCCGGTACGCATCCGCACGTTGAACAAGTCAAACTTGGGCAGCACAATATCCAGCGCCTCCTGGAGCTTTGCCCCGTCAACCTCCTCCGTCAGTTCTGCGGCAATGCGGTAGGTGTTGGTCATACTCTCCCCCGCAATCACCGGAAAGAGATGCGCCGTGTTGTCCAGCTTATCCCAGCGCGGAATCCGGTCCCGCCGTTTTCGCCAGCGCGGGACCTCCTTTGCTATTTTATTCTGTTTTTTGCATTCTTGGTCTCTAGTTTTACTCATATTGGATTATTGTAACACAGAATTGGCTATTCTTCTGTCAAGTATGGCCTAAAAAAATTTTTTTCTTTCATCTATATCCCCAAATCCACCAATAAGGAATATAACAAAAAGTTATCCAGTACATACTTCAAAGCTAATTCCAAGCACAAATTCTGCTCCAACTTTATTTTACCTCCATCTTTGTATGGTATCTAATTCCTAATCCCATTTTCTAATTATGCCTTACAAACATGACTTTGTCAATTTGCTATGTGGATGATCCACGACAAACGCATGAACGTTTCTACCATTCAAATTTTTCCAACTGTAATTTTTCAAAAGTCCAGTACTTCCTCCAAATATTTGATTGGTGACAGACTTATTACAAACCT
>CASCGD010000129.1 GCA_949132985.1 uncultured Lachnospiraceae bacterium | reverse complement strand
CGCCCGGGCGATTCAGATCCACACCGGAGGCATGTGCCATCTGGATGCGGATATGACCCGTCAGGGCATCCGGGAGTTTGGCGCTGATGATCTGGACCTTGTGGTGCTGGAAAACGTGGGGAACCTTGTCTGTCCCGCTGAGTTTGACACCGGAAGCACGAAAAACGCGATGATTCTCTCGGTGCCGGAGGGCGACGACAAGCCGTTAAAGTATCCGCTCATGTTTTCGGTGTGTGACGTGGTACTCATCAATAAATATGACACGCTTGCCGTGTTCGACGATTTTGACACAGAGGCAGTGGCGGAGCGTATCCGCAAGTTGAATCCGAAGGCGGAGATTATGTTCCTCTCTGCAAAGACCGGCGAAGGCTTTGATGCCTGGCTTGCCTGGCTGCGCAGGGAGGTATCGGAGTATCAGGGCACCCCCTGATGTAAGGATCGATGCTGTCTTGCGGGCCGAAATGCCGCCGTGCTGCTTTTACGGCGCAGGAGCGCGGGCAGCTGATGCAAACGCAGATGGTGAAATAAGAAAGCAAAAAGAGGGAAAATGTATGGCAAAGATTATTTTAACGGGCGACCGTCCTACCGGGCGGCTCCATGTGGGACATTATGTAGGTTCCCTGCGCAACAGGGTGGAGCTGCAAAATTCCGGCGAGTTTGACAAAATTTATATCATGATTGCAGATGCGCAGGCATTGACGGACAATGCGGACAATCCCGGGAAGGTGCGCCAGAATATCGTGGAGGTTGCGCTGGACTATCTCTCATGCGGACTTGACCCGGAGAAGTCCACACTCTTTATCCAGTCCATGATTCCGCAGCTCACGGAGCTGAGTTTTTACTATATGAATCTGGTAACGGTTTCCCGCCTGCAGCGCAATCCGACCGTAAAGTCGGAGATTCAGACGCGGGGCTTTGAGTCCAGCATTCCGGTGGGATTTTTCACCTATCCCATCAGTCAGGCGGCGGATATCACGGCCTTTCAGGCGACAACCGTTCCGGTGGGCGAGGATCAGATGCCGATGCTGGAGCAGTGCCGCGAGATCGTGCACAAGTTTAATACGGTCTATGGCGAGACGCTGACTATGCCGCAGATCATGCTGCCGGATAATCAGGCGTGTATGCGTCTGCCGGGTATCGATGGCAAGGCAAAGATGAGCAAATCCCTGAACAACTGCATCTATCTCTCCGACACAGAGGAGGAAGTGCGCACGAAGGTTATGTCCATGTTTACCGATCCGAACCACTTAAAGGTATCCGATCCCGGTAAGGTGGACGGCAATCCGGTGTTCATCTATCTTGAGGCATTTTCGCGGCCGGAGCATTTTGCGGAGTTTCTGCCGGATTATGCGGGGATTGAGGAACTGGAGGAGCACTATAAGCGCGGTGGCCTTGGAGATGTAAAAGTTAAAAAATTTTTAAACAAAGTGATGCAGGCGGAGCTTGGACCCATCCGAGAGCGCAGGGCACAATGGGAGAAGGATATTCCAACAGTCTGTGAGATTTTGAAAAAAGGCTCGCAGGAGGCCGAAGCAGTGGCGGCTGATACGCTGGCGAAGGTGCGCGCGGCGATGAAGATTAACTATTTTGACGACGCGGCACTCATCAAAGAGCAAATGGAGAAATACGGTCAGCCGTAAATCATGGAATTGCACGGATGCATACGGGAGATACGCCGTTTGCAGGCGGCATCCGGTGCGGCGAACATGATGGTTTAAAATATAATTTATACTTAATAAACGAAAGGACTGAAATAAGAATGAGTGAGAAAATTCCCTACAAAATTTATCTGGAGGAGCACGAGATGCCGAAGGACTGGTACAACGTGCGCGCAGATATGAAGACGAAGCCGGCACCGCTTTTAAATCCCGGAACGCATGAGCCGATGAAGGAAGAGGAGCTTGGCGTGGTATTTTGTGAGGAGCTGGTAAAGCAGGAGTTAGACAACGACAACCGCTATATCCCGATTCCCCAGGAAATTCAGGATTTCTATAAAATGTACCGCCCGTCGCCGCTGGTGCGGGCATACTGTCTGGAGAAGAAGCTGGATACGCCCGCGAAAATTTATTACAAATTTGAGGGCAACAACACCAGCGGCAGCCACAAGCTCAATTCTGCCATCGCACAGGCATATTACGCAAAGCAGCAGGGTTTAAGGGGTGTGACCACCGAGACCGGCGCAGGACAGTGGGGGACGGCGCTCTCCATGGCGTGCTCCTATTTTGATCTGGACTGCAAGGTGTTTATGGTGAAATGTTCCTATGAGCAGAAGCCCTTCCGCCGCGAGGTGATGCGCACTTACGGCGCCAGCGTGACGCCGTCTCCTTCCGAGACGACCGAGATCGGCAAGAAGATTTTGGCGGAGCATCCGGGAACGACCGGAAGTCTTGGCTGTGCCATCTCCGAGGCGGTTGAGGTGGCCACCGGAACGGAAGGCTACCGCTATGTGCTGGGTAGCGTGCTCAACCAGGTGCTTCTCCATCAGTCGGTGATCGGCGTGGAGACAAAGCTTGCCATGGACAAATACGGCATTAAGCCAGATATGATCATCGGCTGCGCGGGCGGCGGCTCGAACCTCGGCGGCCTGATCTCACCGTTTATGGGTGAAAAGCTGCGGGGCGAGGCGGACTATCAGTTTATTGCGGTAGAGCCTGCCAGCTGCCCGAGCCTCACAAGAGGTAAATATGCGTATGATTTCTGCGACACTGGAATGGTCTGCCCGCTGGCGAAGATGTACACTCTGGGAAGCGGCTTTATCCCCTCCGCAAACCATGCGGGAGGACTGCGCTATCACGGCATGAGTTCTGTTCTGTCACAGCTCTACGATGACGGATACATGGAGGCGCGCGCGGTGGAGCAGACGGCAGTGTTCGAGGCGGCGGAGCAGTTTGCACGGGTCGAGGGTATACTTCCCGCACCGGAAAGCTCCCACGCAATCCGTGCAGCGATTGATGAGGCCGTGAAGTGCAAGGAGACGGGAGAGGAAAAGACGATCCTGTTCGGCCTCACCGGAACCGGCTATTTCGACATGGTAGCCTACGAGAAATTCCACAACGGCGAAATGCAGGATTACATTCCCGCAGATGAGGATCTGCAGGCCGGCTTTGACGGACTGCCGAAGTTCTAAAATATGCGCATAGCGATGGAGAATAAGTCATGATCTGAGAAAGCGGCGTCTGATCAGTACGGGGAGGAAAAAATTTTTGCTCACAAGTACAGTGAGATACCCCTTTAAGAAGATATCCGCACAGGATACCAGGCAATTATGCCCGGTATCCTGTGGGGATGATCTTATTCATACATGGCGATTATTTCCACAGATACCGTTCCGCAAAAATTTTTACAAGCTGCGGCCAGGTTGTCCAGTCATGCCCGCCTTTTACATTATAATACTTATACAATGTCTGAGGCTTTTCAGCGTTGAGCCGCTGAAACTACCAAAATACCCAAAGTTCGTCGCTTCCTGCGCACACATGTAGGCTGTTGTCATACCTCCCATGGAAAGCCCGGCAAACGCTCTGGCAGACGGTGTTTTTCCGATGTTGTATGTGTGTGCTTCCGCTCGAAAACCACTCTGTTTCATTTCCGCCGCCGCCGTGGATCAGATAAAGCACGTTATCAACATGGTCGGAAAATCATTTCGTCCCAAAAATCCGATCCCCCGCATCCCCCAGCCCCGGGCAGATATACGCGTGCTCATTGAGACACCGGTCCAGATGCCCGACATAGATCTGCACGTCAGGATGCTCGTCGTGCAGACGGTTCAGCCCTTCCGGCGCGGCGATGATAGACATAAACTTGATGGTTTTGCCGCCGTGCTCCTTGATCATGTTCACAGCGTCGCAAGCCGAGCCGCCGGTGGCCAGCATCGGGTCAACGACGACGATGGTGCGCTGCTCGATGGGGGCGGGCAGCTTGCAGTAGTATTCGTGGGGATCATGGGTATCGGGGTCGCGGTAAAGTCCGATATGACCAACCTTTGCAGAGGGAACGAGTGCGAGAATGCCGTTTACCATGCCAAGCCCGGCCCGCAGGATCGGCACGATGGCCAGCTTCTTTCCGGTGATCATAGGCGTGAGGCAGGTCTCGATGGGTGTTTTGATCTCAACATCCTCTGTTGGAAGGTCGCGCAGCGCCTCGTAGCCTATAAGCATGGCAATCTCCTCCACCAGCTTGCGAAATTCATTGGTTCCGGTGTTTTCATCCCGCAGCATGGAGATTTTGTGCTGTAAAAGCGGATGGTTTAAAAAGGTTACGTTTTCCATAGAGTTGTCCTCCTTGGCTTTTTTTCTTAGTGTAACACATTTGACAAAATATGGAAGTATATTTGTATTCTTTCGGGTGAATACTATGCCTGTACTAGTTCGAGAGACATCGGACGGTTAACACAATTGTAACCCTTGTACCGTTACAAACATTTATTGAATTAGGAGGACATTCATCATGGCAAAGAATTATTCAAATGAGTCAAACTGCTCTAACAGCACAAATGCGAACAATGCAAAAAATGCAAGCAACGCATCCAATGCAAACAACGCATCCAACGCAAGCAATTCTTCTAACGCAACCAACGCGAAGAACGCAAGCAATTCCAAAAATGCGAGCAATAAGGCCAGCAACGCATCCAACCGCTACTAAATTTTGTGCCGGTTTTTCAATGACGTCGAGTCACAGTTTTTCGATAACCGCATAAAGTAAGTAAAAGGAAAGCAGATCAGCAAAGGCAGAATGGAACCCTTTGCCGGTCTGCTTTTTGTTTGAGAGGAGTCACATATGCGATATCAGTTGTTGTCGAAAGAAGAATTTCGCCGTGCAATGGGGCATGGCAGGTTCGTGCTGATTGATTTGAGGGAGCCGAAGGATTATCGCCGTTGGCACATGCCGGGAGCCGTGAACAAAAACGTTGACGACATAGAGGAATGGTCGGTGGGGCTGGATCACTCGATGAAAATTTTGGTTTACTGCAGCCGCGGGAACGAGAGCATCTTAGCGGCGCGTTACCTGGGCAGCCGGGGATTTCAGGTAGCGTCGCTCATCGGCGGGGTGGGAAAGCGCTGAGAGGAGAAAAATTGGTGATTGACACGCAAAACGGATATGGATTATTATGATAGAATATAGCATATCAAAAGCAGAATGCTTCTGGTATGCTAACGGGGAAAATGCCGAGCATGATCCCGAGTACATGGTACAAATTTCGAAGAAGGTTCCTGTAACATTATGAAGCATATCAGAAACAGGGAAAGCGATGCAGACATACGAATTGATTGCCCCCTGCCATTTCGGGCTGGAGGCGGTATTGAAAAGAGAAATATATGATCTGGGTTATGAGATCACGCGGGTGGAGGATGGAAGAGTGAGCTTTACGGGGGACGCGGAGGCGATCTGCCGGGCGAACCTCTTCCTGCGCACCGCCGAGCGTGTGCTTATTTTGGCCGGCAGGTTTCGGGCGGTTACGTTTGAGGAACTGTTTGAGGGGGTCCGGGCGCTGCCCTGGGAAGACTATCTGCCGAAAAACGCGCGTTTCTGGGTGAAAAAAGCCTCTTCCATCAAAAGCAGACTTTTCAGCCCCTCGGATATCCAGTCCATCGTAAAAAAGGCGGTGGTGGAGCGCATGAAGGAGCATTTTTCCGTGGAATGGTTTGCGGAGGACGGCGCGGACTATCCGCTCCGGGTGTTTCTCATGAAGGATGAGGTCGTAGTCACGATTGATACCAGCGGTGCATCGCTGCACAAGAGGGGGTATCGCACCATGGCGGGCACGGCACCGCTCTCGGAAACACTGGCGGCAGCGCTGATTATGCTGACGCCGTGGCATGCCGACCGGATACTTGTGGATCCTTTCTGCGGAAGCGGTACATTCCCCATCGAGGCGGCTATGATGGCGGCGAATATTGCTCCGGGGATGAACCGGGAATTCCTGTCCCAGATGTGGGACAACCTGATTCCGAAAAAGATGTGGTATGATTGTCTGGAGGAAGCGCAGGATCTGGTGGAAACGGGAGCGGAAGTCGCGATTCAGGGCTATGACATTGACCAGCGCGTGATCGCCGTGGCGAGGGAAAATGCGCGCCGCGCAGGAGTGGAGGGGATGATTCACTTTCAACAGCGTCCCGTCGCACAGTTGAACCATCCGAAAAAATACGGGTTTCTCATTACAAACCCGCCCTACGGCGAGCGGCTTGAGGACAGGGAAAGCCTGCCCGCGCTCTATGCCCAGATCGGGGAGGCATATGGGAGGCTGGATGACTGGTCTATGTATGTGATCACAAGCTATGAGGATGC
>CASCGD010000128.1 GCA_949132985.1 uncultured Lachnospiraceae bacterium | reverse complement strand
CAGAATACATTCCGCCTGAAAAATCATAATCATAAAATCTACCCTCTTTAGACTAAAACACCCCATGGAAAGCTACATACTCCCATGGGGTTAAAAATATAACTCTTATTCTCTTTTATTCCCAAGAACATCCGTTCCTTTTCGCACTTACTTATGATACGGCTCATGATGGATGATCCGGTAGCTCCGATAAATCTGCTCCAGCAAAATCACCCGCATCAACTGATGCGGGAACGTCATGGCGGAAAAGCTGAGCTGCTCATTCGAGCGACATAATATAGAATTATGTAACCCAAGGGAGCCGCCGACCACAAACGCGATCGTGCCTGCCCCGGAAACTGCAAGAGATTCCATGTGCTTTGCAAAGGCCGGAGAGCCGCAGGCCCTTCCTTCGATCGCAAGCGCAATGACGTGATCCGTATCCCTGATATGGGCGCGCAGGCGGGATGCCTCCTTCTCAAGAATCTGCTGCTTCATGGCCTCCGAACACTTCTCCGGCGTCCGCTCGTCGGCCACCTCAACGATCTGAAGCTTGCAGTAGCGCGACAGGCGCTTTTCATACTCCGAAAGTGCGTCGCGGTAAAATTTTTCTTTTATTTTTCCTACACAGAGTATCTTTATCATAATATGTAAATATCCCATTGGCCGGGCAATGATAGGAACAATTTTTCTCACAGTTGATAGCTGAACTGTTACCTATATATTGAGCTGCACCTGCATCTCCTCCTCAGCCTGTTGTCGAAACTCCTCCACCTGATCTGGATTTAAAACCGGAAGCTCGTCGATGGAATGTACGCCGAAGCTGCGCAGAAATTCCTCCGTCGTGCCAAATAACAGCGGTTTGCCCGGCGCATCCAGCCGGCCAAGCTCCTGAATGAGATTGTATTCCAGCAGCTTGTTGACTGCATGGTCGCAGGAAACGCCTCGGATCTTCTCGATCTCCACCCGTGTGATGGGCTGCTTGTAGGCAATGATGGAGAGCGTCTCCAAAAGTACGTCTGTCAGCGCCCGGTGCTTCGGTTGTCTGGCAATACGGATCAGATACTCATACATCTCGGGCCGTGTACACATCTGATAGGCACCGTCCAGCTCAATGATCGTGATACCCCGGCCGGACTGTGCATAGTCTGTAATCAGCTCGTCCAAAAGCCTTTTTGTCTCCGGTTTGTCCAATTCGATCGCCGCAGCGATTTTAGAAAGCTCCACGGATTCCCCCATGGTAAACAAAATCGATTCGATAATCGCCTTATAGTCCTGATTTTCCATAAATCTCCCCGTAATTATACTAGTGTACTGACATGTTCCTATTTCGCCAAATGACTTGCCAGAATTTCCATCTGCCGCGTTGGCCTCACGCAACGATGCCGCCGCATCGCCTCGTTCAGCTAAATGACGCAGACTGAAAATTCATTCTGCGTCATTTAGCTGAAAATGAACGTGTCAGCACACTAGGCCGCAATCCGAGAGGTGATCTGAATATCGTCAAAAATCTCCTCCTGTGAGATGAGAATTGCCCCGACCTTCATAAGCTCCAAAATGGCGAGAAAGGTTACGATCACCTCGGTCTTGCTTTTCGCCCCGCCAAGCAGACCGCGGAAACTGAACTGACGATGGCTTTTGGCGTAATCCTCCAGTGCGTGCATGCAGTCCTCCAGGGAAAGCTCCTCCTTCTGAATCTTGCCGAACTTCGAACGAATCGGGTCAATCTTGTCCACCTGCTTTTTCATGATGGATTGGAAAATATCGTTCAGCTTGTCCAGCGTCAGGCCCGCTACCAATTTTTCCAGATCCACCGGCTCCTCATAGGCCGACACCTCTTTTGGAATCGTAGGTGCCTTAAAAAGCACACGGCTCGCATCCATCTGCCGGTCCCTTAACTCGCTGGAAATATATTTATACATTTTATACTCCAAAAGCTGCTGCACGAGCTGTGCCCTGGGGTCTTCTGCTTCCCCGTCCTCATCCGTCTTTGGTGCCGGCAGCAGCATCTTTGCCTTGATATCCAAAAGCGTTGCCGCCATCACCATAAATTCGCTCATAACATTCAAGTCCTGGCGCTGCATTTCCCGGATGTATTCCATATACTGATTTGTGATCTCCACAATCGGAATGTCATAGATATTCACCTTATTCTTGTCTAAAAGATGCAGGAGCAAATCGAGCGGCCCCTCAAATGCTTGTAGCTTTACTGTCAAATCCATAACCAAAACCCCTATATATTGTATCGCATGTACTCTCCTATTCTATACGCTGAACGCTAAAATTTCAAGCACTTTTTGCATTCATACAGAACCGAGAGCCGAACGAGTGTTCACAAAAAAACAGTCCGGCACTCTGTACTTGATAGCAACAAACGACCGCTTCAGCGTCCGGCCTTCACCACCAGCAGCTCACTCCGGTTAAACACACGGACATGGAACGTATGCGTCCCCAAGCCCCGGCTCACCAGCGCCACATGTCCGTCCTTTTCAAAGCGTCCGAAGCTGTGCTTCGGAAACAGCTCAAACTGGGGCGAGATCACACTCCCGATTCCGGGAATACATACAAGCCCCCCGTGATAGTGGCCGGACAGACACAGATCGGCCCCCCAGGCAAAATACTCTGGCGTGTATTTCGGTGTATGTGCCAGCAGCACATGAAACCCATCCGCATCCGCTGTTTTGAGGCACCGCAAAAGCTCCTTCTCCGCGAGCGGCGTTTCGCGTCCTTTTCTGTAATAGGAAAGCGGTAGCTCCAGCCCGTGTACCACAATACAATCGCCCTTTGAAACAAACACCTCGGAATCATTGTTTAAAATATGGACGCCCAGAGCCTGCATTCTCTTTTTCAGCCTCTGATAGGCATGAAAATTTTCATGTGTCTCACATTCCAGGCGGCTCTCATGATTTCCGTTGGAAAAATAGACCGGCGCAATTTTTACAAGCTCACGGATAAATTCCTCCGCCACAAAAAAGCGCTCCGGTTTTGTATGCACGATCAGATCCCCCGGAAAAAAGACCGCCTCCGGCGCTTCGTCCCGGATGGCCGCAAGAAGCCGCCTGTTATGTCTGCCATAACGCCACAAATGCAGGTCGGACAAAACAACGAAGCGGTGCGTCTCCTTCAATTTATCCGAGTGAACGGTGTAGCGGGTTTTATTAAAGCGCATCAGCTCCTGCAATTGCCAGAGCATGTATGCTGCTGATGCACCGGCAGCCGCAGCTGCAAACTGAAAAATACGCATTGCACACCTCCTGTCTGCATAATTATATTACAAAGGCCATAAGGAAATTTCATATGTATCTGAAAAAAGCTATTTTTTCGCTGCTTCTCACATGCTCCCTGGCTCTCGGCAGTACGTCAAGCGCTGCGGCATCAGCCACAAACGAGACCGAATCAACCGGGCAAAACGGCGCTGCTTCCGGGACAGAACAAAACAGCAGAGCATCCGAGACCAAAGAGGACAACACCGCATCCGGGACAGGGCAAGACAGCGCCGCATCCGGGACAAAACAAAATGACAATGAATCCAGGAAAAAGTCTGCCGCGGCATCGGCCAACCAGGCCGCCCCACAGGAAAAAGGTGAGACAGACGAAGCCCCCGGCGCCTTAAACCCAGCTGCGAAATCCGCATTGCTCATGGAAGCAAAGACCGGAACTGTCATCTACGAAAAAAACGCAGACGAACGGCTGCGCCCCGCCAGCGTTACGAAAATTATGACACTGCTCCTGATCTTCGAGGGCCTTGAAAAAAAACAGTATACGCTGGAGGATGTCGTGACCGTCTCCGAACATGCCGCCGGCATGGGAGGCTCTCAGGTTTTCCTCGAGCAGGGAGAAACCCAGACTGTCCACGACCTGATCAAGTGTATCAGTATCGCCAGTGCCAACGACGCGTGCGTGGCAATGGCGGAATTTGTTGCAGGAAGCGAGCCAGCCTTCGTGGATCAGATGAACGCAAAGGCGAAAGCACTTGGAATGAAGAACACTACCTTCGCCAACTGCTGCGGCCTGGAAGCCGACGGACACCTCACCACCGCCCGGGATATCGCACTCATGTCACGGGAACTGATTTCAAAATATCCGCAGATTCACGATTACTGCACCGTCTGGCAAGACTCCATCACCCATGAAACCCGCCGGGGTTCCTCCGAGTTCGGGCTGACAAACACAAACAAATTTTTAAAACAGTACCCCTATGCGACCGGATTAAAAACCGGCTATACCTCCGTAGCAAAATACTGTATTTCTGCCACCGCAAAAAAGGATTCCCTGGAACTCATCACAGTCCTCATGGCCGAGCCGGATATTAAATCCAGAGTTAAGGATTTGAAAAACTGCATGGATTACGGCTTTGCAAAATGCAAGCTCTATGAGGACGAAAACAGCGATGCCCTTCCTCCTCTTCCCGTTCTCCGCGGTAAGGAAAGCACGCTGAAAGTCAATTATGACGGCGCATTTGAATATCTGGACACCGAGGGACGGGATCTGGGCGCAGTGGAAAAAACATTTTCTCTGCCGGAGTACATCGAAGCGCCCGTAAACGAGGGCGATATTGTCGGCGAGGCAGTTTACACGCTAAACGGAACGCACATCGGTTCCGTGTCCATCCGGGCAGCCGCCACAGTGGAACAGGCCGATTACAAATATTATTTTACAAAAGCAGCCAAAGCATACTTCCGGTAATTAAAGCAGTGGAGCCGCTAACCGCAAAAGCGCGTGAAAAAGGCTCATGCCGAAAGGATGCCTCCGCTGGCAGTCAGCAATAGAAACCTCTCTGGATGCCGCAAGAGTAGCTGTCACATCCTCGTATACCTCTGCCACTGCCGATGCGCGGTACAAAAAGACGCCGCATTCAAAATGCAGATAGAGGCTGCGGTAATCCAGATTGATGCTGCCGACAGTGGCATACTCGTCGTCACAGACAAAGCATTTTGCATGGAGAAATCCCGGTGTATACTCGTAAATGCGCACGCCATTTTCCAAAAGCTTTGCATAGTGGGCGCGGGTGAGCATATACACGATCTTTTTATCCGGAATGCCCGGGGTTACGATGCGCACGTCCACGCCGCTCTTCGCCGCATTGGAGAGCGCGACGATCATCTCCTGGTCAAGGATCAGATAAGGCGTGTAAATGTAAACATACCTCGTGGCTCGGTTGATCATGTTCAGGTACACGTTTTCGCCTACATTTTCATTGTCCAGAGGCGTATCGTCGTAGGGCTGCACATAACCCGATGTGGGAATCTGCTCTATAAATTTGCGGGTCGGCATATATTTTTCATAAGGCTCCTCACCGTTTACGATAAAGTCCCACATTTCCAGAAACATCACGGAAAAGCTCCAGACGGCAGCACCCTCCAGCCGGATACCCGTATCCTTCCAGTAGCCGAAACGCCTGATCCGGTTGATGTATTCATCTGCAATATTAATCCCCCCGGTGTAAGCAACCTCCCCGTCCACCACCATAATCTTTCGGTGGTCCCGATGATTCATAATAATTGCCATCACGGGACGGGCGGGGTTAAACGCCGCGCATTTGATTCCCCTCGCCTGCAGATTCCGGTAAAAATGCGTCGGCATGGTGCTGATGCAGCCGAAATCGTCATAGATCAGGCGGACATCCACGCCCTCCGCCACCTTGTCTGCCAGCGCTTCCACCAGCGTATCGAACATGTGCCCCTGATCCAAAATAAAATACTCAAGAAAAATATATCTCTTTGCCCGTCGGACATCCACAAGCATCGCGCGAAACATCTCCTCGCCACAGGGAAAATACCGGCTTGCCGTATGCTCACACACCGGATGGTGCGAGGCATTCCAGATGTAGTCTGACTGCGGGGCAGCCTGGGGATACTCTCTGCGCAAAAACTCCGTCAGCGCCTGGTCCTTCTTCAGATAGGTCTGTACCCTTGCATTCACCGCATCCATGCGCCGTCTGGTGCCGCGGGTTAATCCGGGCCGGCCAAAGATCAGATATACAGGCACCCCGACAATGGGAACTGCCATGATGAAAAAACACCACGAAAGCTTTGAGGAAGGATTTGACCATTGCCTGACAATGGAAAATGCGATTGCAAGCGCGATCAGATTTAAAATAAACGACACAAAATAGTATCGTATGCTCATGTCAACAAGAAAAATTACGATCCATGCAACCTGAAGTAAAATCATCAAACCGACGATGCATAAACGTCCGGTTAGAAATTTAATAATCCGCTTCATCCCTCGTAGTCCTCTTTCTCTGTAAAATTATGGTACAGTTCAGAGCCGGCATGCATTTATTTCTGTAAATATGATGTCTGTGTGCCCTGCACCCGGCTTTGAACAATATCATATCACAACAGCTCCTCAAAATCAAAGCATCCCCAGCCCGGTCTTCCTTTTTTTCGATGAAGCTTACTGTACAGAAACAACTTGAGATCTGA
>CASCGD010000127.1 GCA_949132985.1 uncultured Lachnospiraceae bacterium | reverse complement strand
ATCAAAGTCAGCCCTTCGGGCTGAGGCGCTCGAAGCAGGCACCGATCAGAGATCGGCACAAATCTCGCGCATCAAAGTCAGCCCTTCGGGCTGAGGCGCTCGAAGCAGGCACCGATCAGAGATCGCACACCGTTTCGTAAATGCCCGGATACGAAGTGCCTGAGTGAGATAACGTTGATACCCGGCAAACCTGCCCGATAATCGACGACACCTTACTCAGGCACTACGTATTCAAGTATGAAACATGGTGCCGGCTACACCTGCTGCCCCGCTAAATAATTTGCAAACTGCTGTGCCGTCCGTCCCGAGATGCCGCCGTGGCTCAACTCCCACTTGTTCGCCTCCGCGCGGATCTCGTCGTCCGGCATCGTAACCCCGAGCCTGCGCGCAAGCTGGATGGCAATATTGAAATACTCCTTCTGACTCGGCTTCGAGTAATTGATCGTCACGCCGAAGCGGTGTACGAGGGAGAGCTTTTCCTCCATCGTATCGGACTGGTGCATGCCGTTCTGCACAACCACGTCACTGCGGTCGGACCAGTTCTCCTTGATCAGATGCCTGCGGTTGGATGTGGCGTAGATCAGAATATTTTCCGGCTTTGTCTCCACGCCGCCCTCGATGACCGCCTTCAAAAATTTGTACTCAATCTCGAAATCCTCGAAGGAAAGGTCGTCCATATAAATAATGAATTTGTAGTTGCGGTTTTTGACCTGTGCAATCACGTTGGAGAGGCTGCCAAACTGATGCTTGTAAATCTCGATCATGCGTAGGCCCCGGTCGTAAAATTCGTTGACAATGGCCTTGATGCTCGTGGATTTCCCGGTGCCGCTGTCGCCGAAGAGCAGAACGTTGTTGCACTTCCTTCCCTCCACGAACGCCTCCGTATTGTCGATGAGCTTTTTCTTCTGAATCTCGTAGCCAATAAGATCGTCGAGCACCACCCGGTCCATATTGTTGATGGCCTTGAACTCCACCTGTGTGGAGTTTTCCGGACAGTGCAGCCGAAACGCCTTGTTCAGGCCGAACATACCCACGCCGTAATCCCGGTAAAATCCGGTAACTCCCTCGAAAAACTGTTCCACATTTTCCGCAGCGGCCAGCCTGCGGCTCAAAGCCTGTACCTTCTCGCTGACATTGCGGTTGTACATCAGTTCCGGCTTTCGGATGGCGTGGTAGTTCGAGAGCTGCGTAAAGCAGTCGATTTTAAGCATCTGCTCCAGATATGTAAAATCATAGTGAAACAGCTCGAAAAAAGCCTGAAAGTCATTTTTTGCAAAATGGTTCACGCTGGCGCCGTCCGCAGCGCCGATTTTCTCACACGTCAGGCTGAACGGATTTTCATCCATCATGAGCACGAAGGTGAGATAGTTCTGCCACAGATTCTCGTCAAAGCCGTAATCCGTCGCAACAACCAGAATCCGCTTTACCTGCTTATAAACCCGCGTTTTCAGCCGGACCCAGTCGCTTCCCCGCTCCAGCTCCCCGCAGATGTCCGCCAACTGCATCAATATGCTCTCCTCCGGCATATCGCCGTACATAATCAGTCTCGATAAAATATGATTCATAAGCTCCTCCGTCTTTATCCGGCTCTCCCCCTCTTCCTCCAGCCGATCCTTTCACGGCTTTTCGGGGTAGTCCTTCGTGTTCGCATGCTGCAAAGCCGCCGTTGTCCTTCACGCATCAAAATCAAATACCCTACAGCAAAGCAGCGTGGTATTTGAACCTCGCGGCATTCGTCGAATATCCATGCAGGTATGGCTATTTTCCTCATTGCTCGCGGGGATAAATCTGCCGCACCTACCCGATCAGACATTCCTTTCCCCGGAACGCAAAGCCCATTTCCTTATCCGCTCCGGCGCAAAACCCTCTGATATGAGCTGCGCCCCGTACTTTTTTCCTCTATCTGCCTGCGGGCGTTTGCAAGGGTTTCCTCCAGGTTCTTTTCCCTTGCCGGTCTGTTTACCTTAAACTCTATGATATACGCACAGCCCTTTCTCCCTGTCTAACGGCCTTATCACAATATCATACCTTCCAAGCCCGCTTTCCCTGTTTGATGTAACCGTATATCTCCCCGCCAGATCTACTATAAGGCCAAGCACAAACCCCTGATAAAACCGCTCCGGCGCATCTTTCGACGACACGCTCTTGGCCACATCAAAATTTGAAAAGCTCGCAAGGGCTATATCGTTCATAAATTCGTTCATGTAATCAACGTCGTCATTCAGCATGGCCCTGATAAACTTGTTATATGCCATGCCTGTGTCGCCTGAGAACCATCCGCTTACCATGCTTTTAAACATGACCTCTACTTCCCTATTCGTGAGTGCCAGCGTGTAGATTTGCGCCTGATCCTCTCCCACAGCATTCACCTCAAGAACCTTTAAGTGGCCTGTCGCCAGCAGCATGCTCCAAACCGCGTCAGTATTTCCGTCAAGCTGGTTAAATACGATTTGCTCGTCAATCTCAGCCTGAAAGCTGCCGCCTTTTATGAGTATCTCAAAATTCTGCTTTATGTCCTTATTTCCTGTCTGTATCAGGGAATTTATAAGGCCGTTTGAACTCGTGTTCGCCCAGTATGTCCTGTACTTGCCACCCTCGTCAATAAAGGACGCTACCGACCACGGATTATAGATATCCGCATGCCTGCCGAACGTAAAACCGTTATACCACTGCTTCACGCCCTCTTTCCTGCAGCCAAGCCCCGTTTCATCAAGCGCCCTGTACACTTCCTCTTCCGTAAAGCCGAACGATGTCGCGTACTGGTCGGATGTCGTAGTGACTACCTTCAGATTGTTCAGGTCTGAAAACACACGCTCCTTTGATATCCTTGTGATTCCGGTTATCAGGCCCCGTTCCATGTGGCGATTGGTCTTAAATGTACTGTTAAAAAACACCCTGAAGAATCCGACAGTCTCATCCCAGCTTCCGCCAAGCCATGCCTCCTGCATCGGGGTATCATATTCATCCAATATAATTATCACCTTTTTGCCACAGTACACTGCTGCCCATATTATCACCTCCGCGCGCTGAAAGCCACTGCCGGAAATGGAAGCCGGCCATGGCATACGCCGGCACACGATCTCACTCCGTCACCGGATCCGGCGCTACGCTTAAGATGATGTCCCGCAGCTGCTCCAGATTTTCTTTATTGTTCGCCGCGATAAACGAAATCTGCTTGCCGTAATCAACGTAATCTTCATAGACACTGGCCACACAACCACCCGCCTCCTCGACGATCACACGGGCAGCCGCATGATCCCAGGGCGAAAGACTGATCTCGGAAAACAGCTCTACGCGCCCCGCCGCCAGCGCCGTCAGCTCAATGACCGCAGACCCAAACCTGCGGAAATCGTCGCTTTTCGCATATACCTTCTCCAAAATCTGCGCATTGATGTGCGCCAGCTCCTTTTTATAACACGAAAGCGACGTGCAAAAAAGGCTGTGCGCAAAATCGCGGTCGGAGACATGAACCGCTTTGCCGTTGCACGCCGCGCCCGCACCCTTTCTGGCAGAAAACAGCTCGCCGCGGTACGGATCGTACGTCACGCCGATAAACGGCTCCATGCTCCGGTAAAGTCCCACGGAAACTGCACTTCGAGCCAGGTCGCGCACATAATTTGCGGTGCCGTCGATCGGGTCGATGATCCACGTATATTCCGTGCCCGCATGCTCCTTACCGCTCTCCTCCGCGATAAATCCGCTGCCCGGCAAAAGCCGCTCCAGCTGCTCCTTCAAAAAGCTCTCCACGGCCACGTCGCTGCTCGTCACCTGATTCGCGATGCTTCCCTTGCTCTCCACGGTAAAATCACGTGTCATGAATGAGGCGGCCTCCCGCACAACCTCCTCAATGTTCTGCTGAAACTCACGGTCTGTCATTTCTTCTTTACCTCCACTGCATGCTCCCTCAGATAATCAACCCACTTGCTGTAGTGCTTCGCGTACAGATGCACGTCGTCAAACGTCAGATCCTGCGCAAGATTGTGGTTTTTATCCTCGTACAGCTGCTGAATATTAAAATAAAAAATATGGATGCCGTCCGTCAGCTTCGAAATCGCATAATTTTTGTCCCGGATATTCGTATTGTTGAACACCTTGTCACTCTTATCCTTCGCAGGGCTGACACCCATGATGGAATGCACGTAAATCACTGCGTCGGGCTGCCATTTGCGGATCTTCTTCAACACGTCCTCATAGCTTTTTGCAAAGCGCTCCGTCCCGCCGGTTCCCAGCTCGTTGATGCCCACCATCAGGTATATTTTACCATAAGTATGGCGCTTTAGCATATCACTTACGGAAACTTTTTTCCCGCTGTCCGGATCCTTTATAAATTTATCATCCAAAAGGTCGAAAACGGTCAGTCCCGGCTTGGCAAAAAACGTGGCGTTGTCAAGGCCGGAATAATCCTCCATCCCCTCCATGCGGGAATCACCGATAAACACCGCATCGTCAAAATAATCGTCCTTCACCTTCACGTAATCATATTTTGTCGTCATCGGAATCTTTCCGGGATCTGAATAGTAAGGGGAATCCGTTTTCTTTTTTTCATAGGAAATATACTCCGGACTGATCTTCTTTTGCCTGTCCTCATCCGGCTTTTGTTCCTCGGGATCCCTGTTTTCCTCTTTTTCCCCGTCCGTCCGCTGCTGCTTTTTGTCCGAACCCGCAGGCTGCTCTTTCTCTGGCCCGTCAGGCTGCGGCTGCCCTTTCGTATTTTCATCTTTTCCTGCGCCCTGCTGCGCATCCGCCTGCTTCGCCCCGTTTTGTGCGCCCTGCTGCTCATCCGCCCACTCCCCGAAACTGCCCCCGGCGAGTTCCTCCAAAGACAGGCCCGGCACACGGCCCTCCGCCATCGCACCGCCAAATGCGCTATATCCGCTCAACTCCTCCCGGTCATCCACAGCTTCCGTCTGCGTCTGCCCGATCTGCTGTCTTAGAGACGGCACATACCTGACCATGGCCACCACAGCCCACCCGCACAATATACAAACTCCAAGCGGACACTGGTGCATCATCCTTTTAAGTCTCTTCATCCTTCGTTCCTTCCTTCTTTTGCTTTAAAAACTATAATTTTATACTCATGAGCATACGCATTTGATAAATCCTCCGGCTCATGGGTATATCCTTTCAGAAACCACCTGTCCGATACACAGTTAAAACCGGAAATACAAAAACGGATTGTCTGCACCCCGGTAGAGCTCATACACGCACAGCCAGAAAATGGCCAGACAGATCAAAACCAGCCACCAGGTCCGCTGCAGCTTTCGGTACACCCGCACCGGAAACCAGGTAGCGCACAGCACACACAGGGCAAACAGCCAGCCATACTCCTGCACGTAACGCACAAGCTGTTCCGTGCCGACCATGACCTCCCCGGAGTGGATACCGACCATCTGTTTCAGATAAATCATCAGCTCCGACAAATCCGTAATCTCAAACACCATCCAGCTCACCGGGATAAACAGCCACACGTACAGGTGCCCAAGAAATCCGTGCCGCTCCAAAAAGTCCCCGTAAAAATTTTTTTCCAGCACAAGCATCACAAAAAAACCCAGTCCCCACAGGACAAAATTCCAACTGGCGCCGTGCCAGAGTCCCGTGAACGCCCATACCAAAAACAGGTTAAAAACCGTTCGAGCCTTTCCCTTCCGGTTTCCGCCCAGAGGAATGTAAACATATTCCCGAAAGAACCTTCCCAGAGTGATATGCCAGCGCCGCCAGAATTCCGTCGCGCTGCGCGCCATGTACGGCACCGAAAAATTCCGCGGAATCGAAAAGCCCATCATCCGCCCAAGGCCCATGGCCATCAGCGAATATCCCCAGAAATCGAAATAAATCTCAAAGGAAAAAGCCGCCGCGCCCATCCACGCCACCGGCGTTGAGATAGACGAGAATCCGATACCCTGCACCTGATTCCAGAAAATCGAAATCTTGTTTGCTAAAAGCACTTTTGCGCCAAGTCCAAGGCAAAACAGCTCCAGTCCATACTCGATCTGCCGCGCCGTAAACGGACGCTCCTTGAGCTGCTCGGACACCTCGCGGTACTGCACGATCGGTCCCGCAATCAGCTGCGGAAACATGCTCACATAAGTGCCAAACTCCAGAAACGTGCCGGGCGAACAGATTGTTCCTATATAAAGATCTGCTACATAAGAGATCATCTGAAACGTGTAAAAGCTGATTCCAAGCGGCAGCATCAGTCCCAGAAGAGGAATCAGCTCCCGCCCCATGAGTGCATTAGCGTTCGCAGCAAAAAAGTCAAAATATTTGAATAAAAACAGCGCGCCGAGATCGATCAAAAGCGCCATAATCAGCCAAAAACGCCTGACTGCATGCCGCCGTGACGCCGCCATGCCCCGCGCCGCCCCGTAATTGACCAGAATCGAGCACAGCATGAGCAATATATAAAGAGGTTCTCCGATCGCATAAAAAACCAGACTTCCCAAAAACAGTACACCATTTTTCCCCCGCTTCGGCATTACAAAGTAGCACAGAAAAAACAGCGGTAAAAATCGAAAAATAAACTCTAAACTAGAAAAAAGCATCTACTCAAACCTCGTTTTATGTAAACCATGTTAATTGCTAAGTTTACCCTTTCTTTCTATCAAAGTCAATAGATATTTTTAAAAACTAATGTACTGTACCGTTTATTTTCAGCTAAATAACGCAGGATGAATTTTCAGTCTGCAAGGCGGCGGAGGGAGGCGATGCGGCGGCATCGTTGAGGGAGGCCAACGCGGCAGGTGGAAATTCAGGCACGTCATTTGGCGAAATATGAACATGTCAGTACACTAGT
>CASCGD010000126.1 GCA_949132985.1 uncultured Lachnospiraceae bacterium | reverse complement strand
TAAGTATCTGTATGGGCTGCCGTGTTTTTCGTTAGTGTTCATATCGTGACCGGTAACGGACAGTTTGGACATGAAAAAAGGAACAGTTTCTGTAACATATAGGAACAAAATAAAATATAAGAGGGAAAGAGGGAAGAAAATGGGTGGATTTTTTGGCGTTGCATCTCACGAGGATTGTGTATTTGACTTGTTTTTTGGTGTGGACTACCACTCCCATCTCGGAACGCGCAGAGGAGGTATGACGGTTTACGGTGAGGAGGGATTTAACCGTGCAATTCACAATATTGAGAATGCGCCTTTCCGCACGAAATTTGACAAGGATGTTCAGGAAATGAAAGGGCGCTATGGAATCGGCTGTATTTCAGACTATGAGCCGCAGCCGCTGATCATCCGTTCTCATCATGGTACCTATGCCATCACAACGGTTGGAAAAATTAACAATATCGATGAGCTGACCCAGATGCTTTTTGACCAGGGGCATGCACATTTTCAGGAGATGAGCACCGGGGAGGTGAATGCGACGGAGCTTGTGGCAGCGCTTATCAATACAAGAGGCAATCTCATCGACGGTATCCGTTTTGTGCAGGATGTGGTGGAGGGTTCCATGTCGCTTATGATTTTGAATCAGGCGGGTATTTATGCGGCGAGGGATAAGTATGGACGGATGCCTCTCGTCATTGGTAAAAAGCATGAGGGCTTCTGTGCATCTTTTGAAAATTATGCATATAAAAATCTGGGCTATAACGATTATAAGGAGCTTGGACCCGGAGAAATTGTGGTTCTTACCGAAAAAAACTGCATCACCCTCAGCGCGCCCGGGAAGGAAATGAAGATCTGTACATTTCTTTGGGTGTATTACGGCTATCCGGCCAGCTCCTATGAGGGCATCAGCGTGGAGCAGATGCGCTACAACTGCGGTGCAAAGATGGCGCAGCGTGACGATGCAAAGCCGGATATTGTAGCTGGCGTACCGGATTCCGGAACGGCCCACGCGGTTGGTTACGCCAATGAGTCGGGCATTCCCTTTTCTCGTCCGTTTATCAAATATACGCCGACCTGGCCCCGCTCCTTTATGCCGACGATGCAGAGCAAGCGCAATTTGATTGCAAAGATGAAAATGCTGGCGGTTAATGATCTGATTGAGAATAAGAGCATTCTGCTTATCGACGATTCGATCGTGCGCGGCACACAGCTCAGGGAAACGACGGAATATCTTTACGAGAACGGTGCGAAGGCGGTCCATATCCGCCCGGCGTGCCCGCCGCTTCTGTTCGGCTGCAAATATTTGAATTTTTCACGTTCCAGTTCGGAAATGGATTTGATTGCCAGACGTGTCATCGAACGGTTGGAAAACGGGAACGTAACGAGAGAGATTTTGGAAGAGTATGCGGACCCCGAGTCAGAAAAATATCAGCGCATGGTGGATGAAATATGCAGGGATTTAAAGTTTACGTCTCTGCAGTTTAACCGGCTGGATGATATGCTTGACGCAACGGGAGTCAACCACTGCAAGCTTTGCACGTATTGCTGGAATGGAAAAGAATAAGGTTGAAAACGGTATCGGGGCCGTTTCCGCTGGAAAATTTAATTTTGAAGATTATCATGTGACAGAAATTACGGATTTATGCGATGCCGGACTCGGTGTCTATACCTGTGATTCGGAAACGACGCTCAGGCGGATGTATGAGCCAAAGCCAGGAGTCTTCCTGGCAGAGAGTCCAACGGTGATTGCGCGGGCGCTGGTGGCAGGGTATGAGCCTCTTTCCTTTTTGATCGAGCACGGCCGGCTTGCAGAAATGGCGGAAATTCTTGGCGAATGGATGCAAAAAGTTCCGGTATACACGGCAGAGCTGTCTGTGCTTACATGTCTGACCGGTTATCATCTGACGCGGGGCGTGCTGTGCGCGATGCGAAGGAAAGGACTGGAGACGGCAGAGGCGCTTGTCAGTGGAAAAAGCCGGATAGCAGTGCTCGAAAATGTTATGAACCCTACAAATGTAGGAGCAATTTTTCGGTGTGCAGCAGCGCTCGGTATCGATGCGCTGCTGCTGAGTGCGGGCTGCAGTGATCCGCTGTACCGCCGCTGCGTGCGTGTGAGCATGGGCACCGTATTTCAGGTTCCGTGGACCTATATTGACGGAAAAGCAAAGGATGGCGCTCTGCCGGCCGTCTGCATGTTGCGCGCGGCGGGGTTTTGGACGGTATCGATGGCGCTGCGGGACGAGAGTGTTTGTATCGATGATTCGCGTCTTGTGTCCAGAGAGCGGCTTGCAGTGATTCTTGGCACGGAGGGCGAGGGACTTTTGCCGCAGACAATTGCGGCGAGTGATGACGTGGTGCGCATACCGATGTCACACGGCGTTGATTCGCTCAATGTCGCGGCGGCTGCGGCGGTTGCTTTCTGGGAGCTTGGGCGCATAAACAGATCAGGCGGAGAGTCAGACGGGAAATAGACGAGACATCTGCAGGCGTATGCCAGAGACTTTTTAAGGAATGGGGAGAAAAATTATGCCAGTATTCGATTTTACAAATGTACCGAAGGACAAAGCGCAGGCGGTATGTACGTACGAGACGTTTCGTTCCTCGGAAGGCTGTCCGACAGCCGAAAAGCCGCTGCTTCTTCTGGACAACAGGGGGCGCGCGTGGAAGCATCATTCTTGGGGGATGTTTACAAATCCGGGAAAGCGCACTTCTTTTGAGTTTCAGGAGGAAGACGGCATGGTCAGTGCGGATATTCTGCGCATGGATGCGCGGTTTGTGGGACTTTTGCGGTGGCTGGGGGAGAACCACATTAACGTGCGGCTCTCGGGTGAGAACCGGGAGGACGGCTATGCGGTGTACAAGATTCGGGAGATCGCTTTCGGCGGGGGCACAAAGCTGTCTGCGGAGGACGGATTTTTACAGTTTATGATCGAGCGGCTTCTGGCGAGCAGCGCACCGGAAGAGGAGACGGCAGACGATGAGGATGGGGAGGAGGTCGGCGACAGCATGAAGCTGACCAGTCTGCAGAGCATTACGGATTTTATGAACTGTGCAGGGCAAACGCTCCCCGATAATATCCGGCTGTGGGCACGCCGGAACCTGGCGGTGGCGCGTTCCCATGAGGTTTCTCCGGAGGAGCGCCGTCATGCGCAGCGGGCGCTTTCCATCATGATGAATGTGCAGTGGAAGAGCAATTATTTTGAGTCCATCGACCCCGGAGAGGCGCGTCGGATTCTGGATGAAGAGCTTTACGGTATGGAACGGGTCAAGCAGCGCATTATTGAGACGATCATTCAGATTAACCGGACGCATACGCTTCCTGCCTACGGGCTGCTGCTTGTGGGTCCGGCGGGCACCGGAAAGTCGCAGATCGCCTATGCGGTGGCACGGATTTTGAAGCTCCCCTGGACAACGCTGGATATGAGTTCCATCAACGATCCGGAGCAGCTCACCGGAAGCTCCCGCATTTATGCGAACGCAAAGCCGGGCATCATCATGGATGCCTTTTCGATGGCCGGGGAGTCAAATCTGGTGTTCATCATCAATGAGCTGGACAAGGCAGCCGCCGGGAAAGGCAATGGGAATCCTGCGGATGTGCTTCTCACACTGCTGGATAACCTGGGATTTACGGATAATTATATCGAGTGTATGATCCCTACCGTCGGTGTCTATCCCATCGCTACGGCGAATGAAAAGAGTCAGATCAGCGCGCCTCTCATGTCAAGGTTCGCGGTGATCGATATTCCTGATTATACGTCGGAGGAAAAGAAGATTATTTTTTCCGGATTTGCTCTGCCGAAGGTGCTGCGGCGTATGAGCATGAGAGAAGAAGAGTGCAAGCTGACGGATGAGGCGCTGGAGACGCTCATCGGACGTTTTGCCCACACTTCCGGTATCCGTGATCTGGAACAGGCGGCAGAGCATATCGCGGCGAACGCGCTCTACCAGATCGAGGTGGATCATGTAGAGCGCGTGGTCTTTGACGCGGCGGACGTGGCGGCGCTGTTGGAGTGAGCGGAAAACTGTCAGGCAGGCACAAAGCGGACGGTAGATTCTCTGGCAATGATGCGGGATTCCAGCTCATACAAGCGCGGCTCGGTGCCGTTGTTGATCTGATCCAGCAGGATTTCCACAGATTTTTTTCCGATTTCGTCCAAAGGCTGTGCGAGAGCAGTGAGCTTGGGGTTAATTTCCTTGGCCAGCAGGGAATTATCAAAACCGGCGATGGCAATATCCTGCGGAACGGCATAGCCTAATTCGCGAAATGCAGTGATTGCCTCACAGGCAGTGATGTCGTCGTTGGCCAGATATGCTTCACAGTGCAGTCCTGTGTCTGCCGCATACTGCTTTACCAGTTTATAGACAAGGCTGGCATTCATATTTTTCGGTGCCGGACATTCGATCACATCGGTCAAAGGGATCTGGCTGGCAGACAGATACTGCTGGAACCCGGCGTACTTCAGGGCAGAAGTAGATTCTGTGGTGGGTCCGATATATCCTATTTTCTGGAAGCCCATGTTGAGAAAATGTCGGGCGATCTGCTGGCCGCCGTTGTAGTGGGAGATATACACGCTGCTAAAGCCCTCCATCCGCTTGGTGATCATCACTGCCGGGACCTGGAGGCGCTGGTAGGCGGGCAGGCTCTTCTCGGTAGAAACCGGAACCGCAATGATGCCGTCCACTTTTCGCTGGCGCAGCTGAGCGAGAATATTTTTTTCTTTGTCCAGACTGCGGTGGGTGTTGCAGATAATAATGCTGTATCCCTCAAAAAATGCCTGATTTTCGATGGATTCTATGATTTCGCTGAAAAAAGGATAGGCAATTTCCGGAACCAGCAGGCCGATGATGTTCGTCCGGTTTCCGGCCAGGCTCTGAGCGATGAGATTCGGCTCATAGTCCAGCTCCTTTACCCAGCGGAGCACCTTTTGCCGCGTCTCAGGCTTGACAGAGGGGTGGTTTGAAAGGACTCTGGAAACTGTGACCCTGGAGACGCCTGCTTTGTCGGCGATATCCTGCATACTGACCACGGGAATCCCTCCTTTCTTCATTTACGGAACCGTGTGGTACGGATGGGGCAAAACGGATCGTTTGCTTTCGTTCTGCCGGCTTTTGAACTGCATAGAAGTATTTTATTCCAGACACTTTCGGTTGTCAAGATTGAAAAGAGCCGCCCGTTTTTGGGTGGCTCTTTTGCGGTGACTCATGTTTTTCCTGTATCGTTGAAGCGGAAAATAAATGAAAAATCGTGCTACGCTTTCAGCGTCATCAGCCGGTCGCCGGGCATAAGCTTGCCGGAGGCTGCCGCTTCAACGGACGAGAGATCGTCGGAGTTTGTAACGATGACCATGATGGTGGCAGGGTGACCGGCCGCATCGATTTTTGCCAGATCCATTGTCAGAAGAAGATCGCCTTTTTTGACCGACTGACCTTCTTTTACGTGGCTGGTAAAGCCGTCGCCGTTCATCGCGACCGTGTCGATACCTGCATGGATCAAAAGCTCTACGCCGGCTGCCTCGATGCCGACGGCGTGGAGCGTATCCGCAAGCTGACTGATTGTGCCGTCCATAGGCGCATACACTTTGCCGATTTCCGGCTCAATGCCGCAGCATACCCCGAGGACACCTTCGGCGAAGGTCGGATCGGGAATCTCTTGCATGGGAACAAACGTCCCCTGCGCCGCGGCACCCAGTACATCCGGGAAGGGAGCGGGCTTGGGAGTATCCTTTTTCACATCGGTTTCCATGACCTCCGGGGGTACTGCAAAGAACCAGCACAGACAGAAGGCAACAACAAAGACAGAAACAGCAAGCAATAGATACTTTACCAGCTGAGACGGACTGTATATGTACAGCAGCATACCCGGGATCGTGGTGATGCCGTTGCCGGTGCCTTTCATTCCGAGAAGCATGGTCATCATGCCGGCGATACCGTTGATGGAGCAGCTGAGAAGAAACGGTTTCATCCCATAGCGAAGAATAACACCGAACAAAGCAGGTTCTCCGATACCTAGCAGGGCAGATGCCGTGGCGCTTGGCCCGATGGCGCGAATTTCTTTCTTTTTCGCCTTTATGGAGATGGCAAGACATACTCCGGCCGAGGAAAAGCCGCACATACACAAAATCGCGTTGAAAGGATTGAATCCGGTGCTCGCTAACAGGCTGATCTCCAGCATATTAAATATATGGTGAACGCCCGTGAGGGTGATAATCGACCAGAAAAATCCAACGATCAGGCCTCCGATGCCCAAAGGCAGCTTCAGCGCATACTCCACGATGACCAAGAGGACATTTTCCAGCGCATGCAGAAGCGGTCCGATGACCAGCAGTGAGAGAATCAGCATACTAAACAGGACAAGAAACGGCGTAACCATAAAGTCAAAGACTGCGGGAACCGTTTTCCGCAGCTTCTTTTCCAGCTTGCTGCCGATGACACCGGCTACAAAGGCCGGCAGGATGCTGCCCTGGTAACCGACAATGGGAATAAATCCAAAAAGCATCAGAGGCGTTACGCCACTGGAAGGGTCTGCCACAGAGTAGGCGTTAGGCAGGGCTCCGTTCACCAGCATCAGTCCCAGAATCAGCCCCAGAACCGGGGAACCGCCAAACACGCGAAACGTTGACCAGCACACAATGGCGGGTAAAAAGGCGAAGGTAGTGCCGGAAAGCACTTCCACCAAAATCTGGAAGGTTTGTGGAATGTCGGCATTCGTCATTCCGAATAATGCCAGGAAGTTGTTATTGAGCAGCGCACCCTTTAAGCCGAGGAACAGACCGGTGGCGACCAGGGCGGGTATAACAGGGACAAAAACATCACCAAAGGTACGGATCGCTTTTTGCAGCTGATTTTTACCGTCCATTTTGGCTTCCTTCGCCTCGCTTGCAGTCGTCTCGGCGATACCAAGCTGCGTGATCTGTTCATAAACCCGGTTGACGTGGCCGGTGCCGAAGATAATTTGATACTGTCCGGCGGTGAAAAAAGTTCCTTTTACTGCATCAATCTCGCCGACTTTTTCATCGTCCGCCAGAGAACGGTCTGCGACAATGAGACGCAGGCGGGTGGCGCAATGGGCAGCGGATTTGATGTTTTCTTGTCCGCCGACGGCCTGAATGACTTCTTTTGCAATTTTTGCATAATCGTAGTTCATAGTTTCCTCCTTAAATTTTTATTTCGATACATTACAAAACATTACATAATGTACTCGCGTTCATTTTAGAAGGAGAATAACACGCATGTTGAAGAAAAGTCAATACAACGACA
>CASCGD010000125.1 GCA_949132985.1 uncultured Lachnospiraceae bacterium | reverse complement strand
GGACAAATAATTACAAAGGATATTCTTATCCTTATGGCACATTGTCTTGTTTGGTTTTTGCTTTATTTAACAATCGCTAAATGGAAGAAGAAAAACAAATAAGACTGGAGCAAATCTGTTTCTATCATACAGGTTTGCTCTGGTTTTGTATAGGTACGCACTAGCTGCCGTTTACAGTAGATGCTTATGTTATAAAAAAATTGTGTTTGTATTACTCCGGCATTCAAATAATAATATCAAAAAGTTTTGTCGCTCCTTGAATCATAAATGCAGCCATAGACCATGCAACGCCCTATGTGGGAGAATGGGGGATCTTTTGCCGTGTGATAGCTCCGTTTTGTGTCACAGCACAAACAGACCATGTACGTTTTGGCGGATTTTTCCGATAACAATACTAAGCGCCTGATAAATCTGACGCTTAGTGTAAAAAGATGTGTACAGTCTCATAAGGAAATATGCCGTTTCGCGGCTGCGGCCAATGCGATACCTACGGCAGATTTCATCGACCGTAAGTATCATAAAAGTGAAGGAGGAAGCGTATGAACGTACAGATGAAGGGTATCAATATCGGCGTGTATTGCAGTCCCGGACTCAAGAGCGCTGAGCGGCGGCAGCAGCGGCAGGCTCAGTGCGACAGAGAGGTGGCATTCTTTGAAAAGCAGAAGGAAAATCTGAAATATATAGGTGGTGACAGCCTCGAGGATATCAGCAGAAAATTAGATATGCTGCACTCCTATGAGGAGCAGATCGCAGCGATCAAGTCCCAATTTAATATGGAGGAGATTTACCATGTGCTGGACGAGGCGCAGGAGTTTGGCGAGAAGGTTGCGAAGGAAGCCGAGAAGAGCGAACCGAAGACCGAAAAGGAACGCAGAGAGGATATGGTCGAGGATGCACTTGGACTGGACGAGGACAAGAGCGAGATAACCGAGGAGCTGGAGGAGATGACCGAGCTTGCGGAAGAGCTTTCCGAGGAACTGGCAGAGGAATTGGAGGAACAGACGACAGAGCAGCTTGAGGAACTGAAAAATCCGAATTCTTTGGAAGTGCCGGGAGACGAGGGTGCTGTTCATGCGGCAAAAGAAGCGCCGGATGTGACGGAGTCAGCAGAAGCACCGGGTGTCGTTGATGCGGAGGAAGAAGTGCCGGACGCTGCGGAGGTGACGGAAGCGCAGAGAAAGGTCGATGCGGCGGAAGAAGCACTGAACATGGCTGAGACAACAAAAGCACAGAGTGCCATGGATGCGCTGAACAAAAAACTGGAGGAGACGATGGTCCGGCATCAGGCGGCGCAGTATCACTCGATGGATGTGCGGGTTTAGTGCGAACGGGCGATACATTGAAATAGGAGGAAGGGAAAATGCGGAGCATTTTAAAGAGATGCCTTCCGACGACATGCCCGAGAGCTATGCGAACGGGCGATACATTGAAATAGGGAGGTTTTATCATGAGCTTTTTTGGAATGGGAATTACAGACCAGTCGCCGCTTCGATATGGTACGGCAACTGTGGGAAAAAGAACGCAGGGAGGCGGAGGCGATTTTGCAGGGCAGCTTTTACAGGCAGTAGAGGAAAAAGGCAAATGCGAAGCATTTTTGAACATGCCTTCCGGCGCAACCGAGAACGGGCAATATCCTGGAAAGACCCATGTTATTTACATCAAAACGGATGATATGCTCTACTCGGGCGGCAACGGCACGGGCCTGTCCTACTATATCAAATATGCGCCAAATTCAACAGAGGATGACCCGATCGTGGTGGCAAAGGGTGTGGACGAGAACGGCAGGGAGTTTGAACAGACGATCCATATCAACCGGATCAATCCGTGCTGTGCGACTGTTGTGGAGATGCATGCGCTGGAGGCATACCTTGGCGTGGACAGGGGAGAGAGACTCTCATCACTTCCGATGGATTCCGGTGCCATGGGGCTGCATGACCGAAGAAATTTTATGGAGATGTTTCGAAAGCAGATATCTGACATGAAGCTTTTGAATCAGAAGCAGGCTCAGGCCTACTATGAGTACAGTATGCAGAAATACTGGGATTTTATCAGCCGAATGCTTGAATAAATGATGTTGCGGAGCGAACGGTAACCGCGTTGAAAAAATATTGTCGGAGCAGCGGTTCAGCGGGTTGTGCATATTCACAAATTTGTGATACAATGCTTCTATACAAAAAAATCGGCGCCAGCCGACAAGGAAAACGGAGGGTAAAACTATGCACAAAGAAGGTTTATCAGCAGCAGATGCACTGGCGAAGCTGAAGGAGGGAAATGCCCGCTACATGAGCGCGGTAACCAACCCGGGGGATATTTCGCTCGCGATTCGTAAGGATACATGTGAGAACGGCCAGAGCCCGTATGCGGTTGTTGTGGCCTGCTCTGATTCACGGGTTATCCCTGAGGGAATCTTTTCAGCGGGGATCGGTGAGCTGTTTGTGGTCCGTGTAGCGGGAAATGTGATCGACCGGCACCAGCTCGGCAGCATCGAGTATGCGGCAGGACACCTTGGCACAAAGCTGGTTGTCATTCTCGGGCATGACCACTGCGGTGCTGTTCATTCGGCAATCTGTGACGAGCCGGACGGTTTTGTCAAGACAATCACAGATGAGATCCGCGCTGCGATCGGGGACGAGAAGGATGAGCTTCGCGCCAGCTGCCTGAATGTGGCGCACAGTGTCGCCGAGACGAAAAAAAGCCCCGGCGTTCAGAAGCTGATGCAGGGCGGCTTGGAAGTAAAGGGAGCCATTTATCACATTGAGGATGGAGCAGTAGAGTTTTTGGATTAAACAGATCGGAGACAGTTTGACCCGCGCATATTGCGCGGGTCGAAGCTTTCGTGTATAAGCCGGGAGGAGTAACCGCCGCATCAAAACCGGTCTGTTTTTGAATGGTTTCTCCCGGGAGAGACATCACAGAAAAAGTGAATTTATAAAGTGATCTGTGCGTCTAAAATGGACAGTTTCTTTGCCTCCTGCTCATTTGCCGCCTTGATCAGTCCCAGCTCATTCGATTCATCTGCCAGATAGATGTGCAGCGTTTGTAAATCGAGATCCTGAACGGCAAATATGCATTTCTTGTCATCACCGTACTGCATGGACAGCGCCTGTCCGTCCTGATTGAATATGGCTGTCTCAAAATAGTCGTAGAACTTTTTGTCCAGCATATCCTCGTAGGTCACGGGCGTATCGCCGGCAGCTGCGATTTCATCATTTTTTTTGCCCCACTGTGCTTCAAAATCCTCTCTCGTGTAAGTCTCGGGTGAGAGCGTTGTGTAGGGCGCGTCGCAGAACACGATCACCTGGTACGGGGAGACGAATACCTTTTCAATGCGGTAGCCCCCGGCTGCTTTGTCCACCGGAAGCTCTTTGCATTGTCTGTCGTCCACGGAGTAGGGGATATCAAGCTTCCATGTGCCCGTGATGCAGTTTGCAGGTGTGATATCCTCGCGGTCCGGCCCGATATCACTGTCGTAGCTCAGCTCAGACAGTTCGAGACAAAGGCGGCCGTCCCCGGTGAGAAGTGTTTCCGCGTCAAGCTTCAACATACCGATAAAGGTGTGGTCGTCAACGGCCTTTCCCTCAAACACGCTGTTTGAGAGGGCGGTATCCGCAGCGTTCCCGGCGTGCCATGTCCCCATGGCGTGGATGGACTGGCTCGTCTTTTCTTCAAAGCGTCTGGTATAGTGGTCTGGGATATCCGTAAATCCGCCTGCGTCAGACGTGATCTCCGCGGTGAGATAGACGGAATAGCCGTCGCTGTAAATCTCGGATGCGGTGACGGTTATCCCGTTTGCCGCCGCCCGGAAGATGCCGCCTGGCGCTGCCTGTGCATCTGCTGACGGTTGGGCAGCGTCCTGTGTGCTGTCATTTTGCGCGGCCGTCGTGCCCGTTGCCGCGGAAGCGGCGTCTTTCTGCCGTGCATCCGGCAGGGCGGTTTTGTTCTGATAGTCTCCGGAGAAGGTCGCGTCCTCTGCCACATGTTCAAAAATGTGTCCGATGAGCGGCAGCTTCGCCGCCGCTACGGGGTTCGCAAAGGAAAAAATACCGGTGGCTGTCACCAAAGCACCTGCTACGGCTGCCGCCTTTATCATCCTTCGGCTCTTATTTTTTTCATTCCTTCTCATATGATAAACTTCCTTTCTCTGATCTGACATTTGTTCGATATGCTCTAACGTTTCCGTATACTGTGACCATACCTCGTCGGGGATCTGCACATCCTGGCGCAGTCCGTCGATAAAATCATCATAATTTCTCATAAATCAGCGCGCTCCCTCCTTACGTGTAATATTGCCGGCTCAGACACTCCAGTTATCCCGGGCCATCCGCCTGTGAAAATCAGTTGACGGAAGGTCCTCCACAGGTGTGCGGAGCTTTTCGCTGCCGCCTGTGCGGCGCCTGCGCGGGCCGGGCTGACTTGTCAGGCAACGTGCAAGCTTTTTCCTTGCGGAGGATAAACGCTCCTTGACTGCACTTTCGCTGATGCTCAGCAGATCGGCGATCTCCCGGATACGAAAACCCTCCACATAGAAGAGTACAATCACGATACGATATTTTTCGCCGAGACACGATAAAAGCTCCATCCATTCCGCATTTGCATAGGCATTTTCCTCGGCACCCTCCTCAGGCAAAAGGACACTCAGAACATAGCGGCTTTTTTTTCGCCGGATCGTATTACAGTGGTTGATGAGTATCCGTATGAGCCATGTCTTAAAATACTGCCCGTTTTGCAGCGTTTCAATTTTTTGCCAACAGCTCAGCGCCGTCTCCTGCATTGCATCCGCCACATCCTCGTCATTTTTCAAAATAGCCTTTGCCACCTTGTACAGGCTGTTCGCGTGCCGCTGCATCAGCATGGAAAACGCAGTGCTGTCCTGTGATTTTGCTCTTAAAATAAGTTCCTGTTCGTTTTCCATCGTGGAACTTTTGCTCCTCCTTTCTGTTTTGCAGTAAAAATATGATACTGCAAAATCATTTGTAAGAAATATCCCGGAATATTTTCTTTTTACACCTATTAGACGTGCAGGAAGGGAAAAAGGTCAGAAAAAAATCAGATGGCGGTCATATATTACTCCGGCGGTTAACTGTCGACAAATTTTCCGCAGAATCATTTTTCATCTGCAAGGAGGAAGAAGGAGGCGCAGCGGGGCTGCGTCAACGGATGACAACGCAGCAGATGGAAATTCAGGCAAGTAAAAATGTCGATATTTAATCGCCGGAGTAATAAGTACAGTTTTCCAAAAAGTCTGTCAGAATCGTTTTCAGGTCGTCGGTGAAATTTTCCCGGCAGGTAAGCTCCACGCACACGGAGGCAGTACCCGGAGTGGCAAAGACGGACATGCCCCTGCTATACGGATTCTCTTCACTGGTGAGATTGTATGTGATGAGTGTGTAATCCTGGCCGTTACAGGAGATTTCCTCTGTATTTACAATGTCGTAGTTTGCATCGGCCGCGTCAAACCACAGCGCGGTGTTTTCCTGCGCAGATGCGGACGTTTTTGACTCGCCAAGCAGGAGATAGAGGTTCGCGTCGTACAGGTCAACCGTTTCGCCGTCGCTGTTTTTAAACGGCTCATGTTCGCCGAGTCCCCAGGATACGTAAAAGAGCCCGTCTGCGGCAAGGGTGCTGTTATCGGCAGTGAGGGTGTAGCTCTGGTTGATATTTGTGACCTTCATGCTGCTTCCGACAGTCAGCTCGGTGACGTTCTCCAAGGGCTCTTTTTTGGAGAAGGGAGCCGCGCAGCCTGTGAGCAGGAGCGTGGAGCAGCAGGCGAGGGCGGCAATCCGCATTTTTAATCCTTTGGTATCTCTGCGTTTTTTGTGATAGCTAAGTGTGTTCATATGCATCCTCCTTTTTTCAGACATTGTTCCTTGTTGTTTCCCCGGCCTCCCGGGTAGTGCCGCCGTATGCGTAAGTGGTTGGCAGGCACACGAGGGGCGGTGTCCCCGTCCGGCTCTCCTGTAAGAGCAGATCCACGCACATCTCGGCGATGTCAGGCAGAGGCTGCACGATCGTCGAGCAGATGTAGTCCATGTCGCCGAACATCCGGGTGCCGTCGTAGCCGATAATCTGCACATCCTCCGGCACGCGCTGGCCGAGGCGGCGGAGGATTTGCATGACAGAGTAGGCGATACTGTCCGTTACACAGAAAAGCCCGTCAAAGACCAGCCTTCCGTCTTTCATATGTTCCTTAAAAAACAGCTCAAACTCGTCGAGCGAATCGCCGTCGTTTAATATTTTCATCTCATAATTCAGTCCGCGGGCGAGACAGCCGTTTTCAAAGCCGGATTTGCGCTTGTTCGGTTCGTTGCTTAAGGAAGAGCCGATGCGCAGAAAGGCGACGTTTTTACAGCCGAAATCCGCCAGCTTTTCGGCGGCGAGCTGTCCGCCGGCAAAATTGTCACTGGCCACGCAGGGGATGTTTGCGCCAAACTGACGGTCGATGGATACGAAGGGGATATCGTCATCGACGATCAGGTCCGGATTGTAGGTCAGCCCGATAATGCCGTCGAGCTTTTGTCCTCTTGCCAGCTCAATGTATCTTTGCTCCAGCCCGGAGTCAAAATCGGTGGAGCACAGCAGCATCCGGTAGCTTCGCTTCAGAAGCGCAAGATTGACCTGATAGGCAAGGGATGCAAAAAAGGGTATCTGTGTATTCGGAATTAAAAGCGCCACGGTGTATGTTTTGCTGGCCTTTAGATCCTGGGCGTAGACGTTGACGCGGTAGCCCAGCTTTTTGATGGCATCCTCCACGCGGACGCGGTAGGCTTCTCCGACAGGCAGTCCGTTGACAACCTTTGAGACGGTTCCGAGGGCCACGCCCGCCTCGTTTGCCACGTCCTTCATCGTCGGGGCGTGGTGTTCTTTTTTCATAGTATCTATCGTTTTCATCGCTTTTTATCGTCCTCCCTTTAATCATGTATCGCACGTGGGCATGTTGTTGGAAGATATGCGGAAAATGCTTCACATTTTGCCTTCCCTCTGTTTCATTATGAAATGCTTATAACTTCATGAACTTTTCTGGCGCAAACTACAGGAAATTGTGATTTCTTTTCTTTACTGTCATTATACGAGATAATATTTCATTTGTAAAGCGATTATTTCATGAAACGTTACATGAAAATTATTTTTGCCATTATGTACAAAATTGACAAATGCTATTTGTAAAAAATGACGAAAAATGGGAAGATATACAATAAATGAAAGGAAAAATGTTGACTGAAACGAGGTAAAATGATATATTTTA
>CASCGD010000124.1 GCA_949132985.1 uncultured Lachnospiraceae bacterium | reverse complement strand
AAATGGGAGATTATAGCGATTTTTTTGCTACTAAACTGTTAAAGATGAGATTATAGCAATCAATGCCCAAAGTGTAAAGCCTATACGAAATAACCATCGTCTAAATGAAACAGATATGCGTTATTTTTTCACAACCGGAAACCCAATCCGCATCTCAAAGCCGCATCCCCATTCAGATGCGATGTTCAGTGTCAGGTTCAGCTCGCGGGCGATTCCTTTTGCCAGATAAAGTCCCATGCCGGTAGCCTTTTTCCGGTTTTCTCCGGAGTCACCGGTGAAGCCCTTTTCAAAAATGTAGGGTAGGTCGCAGCTTCGCACGCCGATTCCGTTGTCTCGGATGGAGAGCACGTCGATGTCGGCTTCCCGGTGGATTTCAAAGCGCAGGGTAGGTGAGTCGGCAGAATATTTAACGGCGTTGCTGACGATCTGTCCTAACAGAAAGCGCAGGCCCCGGCGGTCAGAATAGACCATGTGGTCGGGAAAAGTGCATTGCACATCAAACTGCTTTTCCGCAAGGAGCGGCCGATAATCCTCCAGCACATCGTCTGTGCAGGAGCGAAGGGAGAGATGCTCGAACATATAGTCTGCCCGTCCGCCCTTGAGCCGCGCATAAAAAAGCATTTGCTCCACGGACTCCTGCAAGCGGTTTCGGACGTAGTCCAGTTTCAAATGCATAGCGTCGGGAAATTCTTCTCCGTGGTTGTCGAGCAAAAGGGTGAGCAGGGAGAGGGGGGTTTTTGTCTCGTGCGCCCAGCTCTCTGCGTATTCTTCATAGTCGTTTAACCGCGTGGACAGGACAGCGCAGGAGGCCTGCTTTTCCCGCAGGAGAAGGCCCAGCAAATGAATCGCATCCCGCTGGCCGGGAGGCACGCTACGCAGCAGCTGCTCTTCGTGCCAGGTACCTGGATGCTCCAGGAAATCTAAAAAAGCCTGCTTTTTCTTCTGCTCCTGCCGGGCGGCGATAAGGCAGACGATCAAGAACAGGAAAACCGTGGCCAGCACAAACGCACCCGCTGTCGCCAGAAATGCCGAGGCGTCGGCGATCCACAAAAGGAGCGCCGCAAGGCCGTCTACAGCCAGCAGGGCGAGAAGCCACGGGAGAGATGCGCGGACAAACAAAAATTTTTGTTTCATTGTTTCCTCCTTACCGTCATGTTTCTGACATACAGGTATGCCCGCAGGGCATTTCTTCCGTCAGGTTTTTGATTTCCTCATCTGACGAGCCGGTAGCCGACGCCCCGCACCGGTACGATCTGCTGGGTCATTCCAAGCCCGGCAAGTGTTTTTTTCATCCGGGTCAGGTTGACCTGCAAGGCGTTTTCATCGATAAATTCACTGGTTCCCCAGAGCGCCACACACAGCTCCTCCTTCGGGACGACATCACCGCCGTGCAGCAGAAAAACTTCCAGAAGCCGCCCCTGGTTTTTCGGCAGGATCACGGAGCGGTTGTGGATGTAGAGGGTGTAGGTCTGGCGGTCCAGAAGATAGTCCGGGCCTTCCAGCAGATTCGGGCGTCCCTCGTAGCGCTTGAGCACATTGGAGATGCGCGCCAGCAGACGCTCTTTCCGGCAGGGCTTTGTGAGATATTCGTCCGCGCCCAGCCCCAGGGCGTGCAGTTCGTCGCGCATGGCGTCCCGGGAGGTGAGAACGAGGACGGGGATCGCGCTTTTTTGTTTGACGGTGCGGCAGATCTGAAAACCGCTCTCGCCCGGCAGGTTTAAATCCAGAAGGATCAGGTCCGGGGAGAGGCTTAAGAGCTGCTCCGCCACGTCGTCAAATGACGTAACGGGGCAGGCGTCATAGCCGGCGCGGCAGAGCATATCCGTTAATTCCTCCCGCATAAAGTGTTCATCCTCTACAATTGCAATACGTTTCATATGGATTCCTTTCCAGCTCCTGACCCGGATAAACCGGGACCGAAATGCTGCCGCCCGGTCCCGTTCATGGATACGGGCAGGTATCGGAGCGTATATACGGCTTATTCCTCCCGTCTGGGTACCATCAGTGTCAAAAGATAGCGGTCGCTGGTGTGCCTGACGGCAAGGATATACAGATATTCTATCACACACAGCACCAAAATCACAGCGGTAGATACGAGTATCATCCCGGAGCGGTTTTGTGCTGCCTGCGACGTTAAAAGCCCGGTGAAGAGTGCCCGGATGCCAAAAAGGCTGCTGAAAACGGCGACCAAGGCAGGGATGCCGAAATACCAGTTGATCTGCCTCCTTGCCGAGCGGCACAGGGTTTGGTAGGTGGCGCCCAGACGAATCAGCGTCCGGTAGCGTCCGTTTGATTTTTGCTGCCCCATGAGGAACTGCACGCCCACAATGGTGTTTGCGATGATCAGAAAGATGATCGCAAGATAGAGGGTGACGTAGCTGGCGGCGACCATGTAAAACAATTGCCGGCCTATATTCTGCAGGTAGCTCTCGTAGGTTAAGCCTGTCAAATCCAGTTTATCGTTTATGGCTCCCATGGCATCCATCAGGCTGCCGTCCGTGTCTGCAGTTTCTGCCAGGGTGCCGTTGAGGTAAATGCTGTAGTCGCCTTTTGTATAGCGCTCAAACACGTCATCCGGTACGATCAGGGCAAAGGAGAGGGTGATGGAGCGGTCCGTGACAGGACTTGTTGTCTGTACCGTCCGGGTGAGGTAGCAGTCGTTTTCGGCCAGCAGGGTGCGGGGCTTTGCCGCAAGTATTCCGTTGAGCAGCTCGTTTCGCGCCTCGTTTGTATATTCACTGTCCATGTAGACGGCGGCTTCCTTATCTCCAAGCTCCAGGATCGGTTTTCCCGCCATGCGCAGAAGCGTATTGTAGCCATCCAGTGAGATCAGATACGGATGGTCCGCATAGGAGAGGTTGTTGATAAGAACATCGCAGTCCCCGGAAACGGGAAGCTCCCGTAAAGCGGACATAACGGAATCCATTTGAAACTGCAAATCATCCTCCGGATTGACGCCCTCTTCCCTGTATATATGTCCGATCTTTATCTCGAACAGATTAGAGAAGGCGGTGTCCAGTTCACAGGCGGCCAGTGTGCTGCGGATCTCTGTGACACCCGCTTCGGTTCCGTCGCTTGGAAAGGTATAATCGAGGACATGCGTCTCGGAGTCGCCGTAAAAGCGCGCGATGGAGATGCCTGTGCCAAGGCAGCAGAGGGCGGAGAGCATGAGCAGCGAGCAGACGGCCAGGGTGGAGGAACGGCGGATGATGGTTTCCTGTATCTGCCGGACATTAAACATGCGCAGCCCGCGATCATTCCCAAGACGTGCGGCAAGCCCGATGGGAACGCCAAGGCCGTAAAAGAAGGCAAAGGTTCCGAGCATGCCAAGGCCCAGTGTTTGCCCCATGGCGTCGATGCCGCTCCATGAATCGCCGCGGATCGCCATCCGGTAGGCGGCTGCAAGGCAGAGCATGCCTGCGAGCAGGCAGAGCATGTAGACGGGGACGGGGCGTCTGTTTTTTGCGGTCTCCGGTATCTCCGTCAGAAGGCTTCCGATCTGCTCACGGCTGATTTTCCAGCTCAGGATCAAAAATGCCAGAAGCTTGATGAGCAAAAATCCGGCCGCGGTTAATCCTGCCGCCTGGGGCGAGAAGGACATGCGGTGGCCGACAATGCCGATGCCTACGAGCCGCGCCGTGACGAGGCTGATCAGCTCCGAGAGCAGGAAGGCGGCGGGCAGTCCGATGATCAGAGCGCTGATGCTGTTTGCCAGATCTTCTGCCAAAAGCATCACAAACAGCCTGCTTTTGCGCATGCCCATCATCAGGTAAACGCCAAATTCATGGCGCCTTCGTTCCAGCTGATATTTGCTCGCATAATAGATCAGAAAAAACAGAATGAACAGCGCAAATCCGTAAAATACGGGAATAAGGCTTAAGAGCCGGTCAACGGCATCGCTTTCCATCTTTGACAGAAAAACCATAATATCCTGATGAGACAGGGATAAAAGAATGTAAAATGCAATGATGGAGATCAGAAGAGAGCTGAAAAACAGTCCGTTTTCCTTACGTCCCCGTCTGCTGTTGCGTGAAACTAATTTATAAAACATTTGCACTGCCACCTCCCAACTGTGCCATGACTTTTATAATGCGGCTGTAGAACTGCTGCCCGGTTTCCTCCGGAAAATCACGGCGCAGTTCGTGGAAAATCACGCCGTCCTGAATGAAGAGAATGCGCCTGCAGTAGCTGGCCGCGTTGGAGTCGTGGGTTACCATCAGGATGGTTGAGCCCGCGTCGCGGTTCAGCCCGGCGAGCTTTTCCATTAAAAGCTTCGCATTTTTTGAGTCCAGGGCGCCGGTGGGTTCGTCGGCGAGGATGATGCCGGGGCTTAGGATGAGCGCCCGCGCGGCGGCGATGCGCTGCTTTTGTCCGCCGGACATCTGTGCGGGAAATTTGTCCAGCACATCGGTAATCTCCAGATAGGATGCCAGCCCGGCGAGTCGTTTTGCGCCTTCACGCTCCGACACACCGTGGAGTGAGAGGGGCAGCAGGATATTTTCCCGGCCCGTCAGATTGTCCAGAAGCTCAAAATTCTGAAACAGATATCCGATCTTTTTCCCCCGGTATTCTGCCAGCGCCGCGCCCTTCAGCGCCTGGATCTCGCAGCCGTCCATGGCGATGCTTCCGCTGCTGGGGGCGATGACGGTGGCAATGCAGTTTAGAAGCGTGGACTTGCCGGAGCCGCTGCTGCCCATAATGCCTAAAAATTCTCCGGGCATGACCTGAAAGGTGATGTCTTCCAGCGCCCTCGTCTTGCAGGGGCTTTTTCCGTAATATTTTTTGAGCTTTTCAATTTTAAGTATCGGTTCCATAAGTGTTTCCTCCTTGAATTAGCATGCAAAGAAAATGCTGCGCATTTTGCTTCCCTTCCGTAATGAAGCGCCCGCTCGTCTTCCTCACGGGCAAGTCGTCGGGAAGCATGTAAAGAAAATGCTGCGCATTTTGCTTCCCTCCTGTATCATAGCACAGGGGGAGGAGAGATAACACTTACAGTGTATGTAAGGTTTGGCGGCTATGCAATTGCATAATTTCCGGCAAAAAAAGACACCGGAAGCCATTGCTGTTCCGATGTCTTTTTGTCTGTTTCCTGCGCTGGATGCGCGCCGCGAGGCAATTTTTTCCCGGTATCATAAATAAATGCTTTTCACCGGTGTGATACATAAGGTCTGGTATTCCATACTCAGAATTTCTGTGTACAGAGTATTAGTGTGCCTCCTCGCGGGAAAATTCCTCCACGAGCCTTGTCACCTCGTCAATGCATGAACCGCAGACAGAGCCTGCGCCGGTGACCTGTTGAACATCCTCGAAGGTTTTTGCGCCTGCGGCGACGGCGTCCTTGATTGCGCCCTCCGTCACAGACATACAGTAGCATACAAATTTATTGTGATCCATCACGCACCATCCTTTCGTGAATAGGATGCGCATTCGAGTGAGATTTTATGCGGAGGGATTTTTAATTTATTGCCGCGAGGGTCAAAGACCCTGTTATCAGCCTGATACCTCATTGCTTACAGAGGGGTCTTTGCTCAATTGTGTTTCCAATCGTCGGGAAGTATGCAAAAAAATGCTGCGCATTTTACTTCCCTCCTGCAATGAAGCGCCCGCTCGCCATCCTCACGGGCAGGTCGTCGGGAAGTATACAAAGAAAATGCTGCGCATTTTACTTCCCTCCTCCAATCCGGGCCAGAATACGCAGGTAAGCTAGGGCTTGAAATATCTGGCTGGCAAGCATGCTCCAGAGATAGACATAGAGGCCGAATTGCGGCACGAGGGCGTAAATGACAAGGAGCCGCAGGCCACAGCAGAGAAGGTTGAGCAGGAAGGTGAATAGCGGCATGTCTAATCCGTGGAGGATGCTCGAAAGCGTTCCGGTGAGAAACAGGAAGGGGCACATCCAGCCTAGGCTTTTGATGAAGGAACCGGCCAGAGCACTGTGGAACAGAAGGTCGCCGGCGAGCTGACCGAACAGGAGAAAGGCGAGGGTGCAGAGCAATCCCAAAATGACGCACAACTCCACGGTGTGCTGAATCGTTTTGCGGACGCGGCGAATGTTTCCCTGAGCGGCGGACTCGGAGATGGCAGGCAGCAGCAGAACGGAGAGGGAGCCGGTGACAACGGTGGGGAGCAGGACCACGGGCATTGCCATGCCGGTGAGGGTCCCGAATATGGAGAGCGCATCTTCCCGTCCGCAGCCGGAGGCGATGAGTGCAGAGGGGATGAGAATGGACTCGGCGCTGGCAAAGAGGTTTAAGGTTACACGGCTTGCGGTCAGCGGTGCAGCGAAGCGCGCCACCCGGTTTACAATGGAAAAGGAAAGATGCGCGCGGCGAAAACGGAAGGTGGTCAGGCAGAAAAGGCTGGAGGCAGCCTCACCGCAGACGACACCCCACATTGCCAGAACAGGGGACATGGTACCTCCCTCTTCCTGGGTGATGAGGTAGAACAGATAGACGGAGAATACCCGTACGATCTGCTCTAAAAGCTGGGAGAAGGCGGGGATGGCGGTCTTGTTTTTTCCGTAATAATAACCGTTAAAGCAGGCATGCAGGCATGCGAAGGGCAGTGAGAGACTCACGATGCGTATGAGCGGCGTGCATGCAGCTTCGTTTACGATATGCTCCGACAAAAACGGCGCGCAGGTATACAGAAAAACAGCGCATACGGTTGCGAGCGCAAGGGAGATGCAGGCGCCGCAGTAGAGCGGTGTCTGATCCTCGCGTTCGGCTGTCAGTTTTGAAATTGCGGTCTGGATACCGCCTGTACAGAGGGACAGGCATAGTGTCAAAATCGGAAAAACGAGCTGATAAATACCAAGGCCCGCGGCACCGATGGTATGTGAAAGGAAGATTCTGTTAAAAAAACCGATAAATCTGCTGGCCAGTCCGGTAACGGTCAGTATGAGCGTTCCGGCGAAGAGTGGGTGTTTTTTCCATTCCAAGTGAGTCACCTGCGATCTGCGCTGTTACTTTGAGTGTATGGCGCGGCAGAAACATTTAGAACCGGGGCGGCAATCACAGATATGGAGGGAGAAAGCGGATGACGGTTTCCGTCACGCTGAGGGATTCGTTGGGTCTGCCACATGTAAAGCATACATTGCCGGAGTAATATTTGGCATACCCGAATGGTTCATTTTGGAAATTTGATCTTTGCATAGGATATGTATCAATGTTATGATGCGCAAAGTACGTAATGCATACACCATTTCGTCAAATCAGGTCTGGATGTGAGTGAAAATGTGAATGCCAAAGGCGGTAAGACGTTTTTCAGGCAATTACTGCAGCTGCTCTGGTAAAAAATGAATGGAGAAAATGCTA
>CASCGD010000123.1 GCA_949132985.1 uncultured Lachnospiraceae bacterium | reverse complement strand
GCAAGACAGAGGAAATACCCTGCGGGTATACCTGTATGCCAAAAAGCAGGCAAGATAGAGGAAATGTGGAAAAATAACTTGTACAAATGACTGGACAAGTGATATGCTTATGTCTATGCAGGGGCACAGGAGATGCCCCGGCGCAGGGGGCAGTTATCTGCCCGGCATTATAAAAAGGGGGTAAATTTACATGAGCAATGCAGCAAAGGTAATTGAAACGGGAAAAGCGGTATTGGGTATCGAGTTTGGTTCCACCAGAATCAAGGCTGTTCTTGTGGATGAGGCGGGAACACCGATTGCGGGCGGTGCGCATGACTGGGAAAACCAGCTTTTAGACGGGATCTGGACCTACAGCTTGGACGCGGTTTGGGGCGGTCTGCAGGACTGTTACCGCGATCTGAGGGAGGACGTGAAGGGCAAATACGGGGTGGAGATCCGCACGCTTGCGGCCATCGGCTTTTCCGGTATGATGCACGGCTACATGGCGTTTGATGAGAATGGCGAGCTGCTGGTACCTTTTCGCACCTGGAGAAATACCATCACGGAGCAGGCCTGCGAGGAGCTTTCGCCGTACTTAAACTTCCATGTTCCGCAGCGCTGGAGTGTGGCGCATCTGTATCAGTCGATCTTAAACGGCGAGGAGCATGTGAAGCGCATCAGCTATCAGACGACCCTGTCAGGTTACATTCACTGGCAGATGACCGGCGAAAAGGTGATGGGAATCGGCGAGGCGGCCGGCATGTTCCCGATCGATTCAACGGCACGCGACTACAACCAGACGATGGTGGACAAATTTGACGCAAAGCTGGCGGAAAAAGGAATGCCATATAAGCTGCGCGATATTTTTCCGAAGGTTTTGGTGGCGGGCGACGACGCCGGAAAGCTGACGGAGGAGGGAGCAAAAAAACTAGACCCGACCGGCATGCTTGCGGCGGGTATTCCGCTCTGTCCGCCCGAGGGCGATGCCGGAACCGGTATGGCTGCGACAAATTCCGTGGCGGTTCGCACCGGAAACGTATCTGCGGGAACGTCCGTGTTTGCGATGGTCGTGCTGGAGCACGAGCTAAAGAAGCTGCACGAGGAGCTTGATATGGTGACGACGCCTGCGGGGGATGCGGTAGCGATGGTTCACTGCAACAATTGTACGTCCGACCTGAATGCGTGGGTGAATATTTTTAAAGAGTTTGCGGAGAGCTTCGGCATAGATGTGGATATGAACAGGCTCTTTGGAACGCTTTACAACAAGGCGTTGGAGGGTGACAAGGACTGCGGCGGACTTTTGGCGTACAATTATTTTTCCGGCGAGCATATCACGGGCTTTAACGAGGGACGCCCGCTCTTTGTGCGGACACCCGACGCGAAGTTTGGCCTCGCGAACTTCATGCGCGTGAATCTTTACACCTCGCTTGGCGCCTTAAAGTGCGGAATGGACATCCTGCTAAAGGAGGAGCAGGTGAAGGTGGACTTCATCTACGGGCACGGCGGACTGTTCAAGACGAAGGGCGTAGGCCAGAGTATTCTTGCGGCGGCGATGAATGCGCCCGTGGCGGTGATGGAGACTGCCGGAGAGGGCGGCGCGTGGGGAATCGCGCTTCTCGCGGCGTACATGATCGGGAAAGGTGAAGGCGAGACGCTGGATGCGTATTTAAACAACAGGATTTTTGCCGGTGAGAAGGGTACGACGATGAACCCCGACCCTGAGGACGTTGCCGGCTTTGACAAATTTATTGAGCTTTACCGTGCGGGGCTGCCGATTGAGCGCGCGGCGGTTGAGTCAATGTGACGGAGAGCGGCCGGCGGCTTTCAGGTGCGGCCCGGAAATACGTTTTGCACGTGAGTCGACGTTATTTTCGCGGGCAAGCCGGATATCTGCTGCTTGCAGTGGGTCTTTCGTCTGGCAAAATTTCGTGTTTGTGAGTACAGGTTATGAAAATAGAAGGATTACGGGCTGTGTGTGGCTATCAGGTGCGCAGTCTGTGATTTTTATGTACAGAGACGCATAAGGGTATTTGCTGCTAAGCAGTGTGTGGGCCGCGCAGAGAGAAAATTTTCCCTGCCCGATTGTGCCCGAGTATGTGTTATAGAAGTATGCTGTTAAAGCAGTATACGGGCTGCGTGGTAAATGTCTTTACTCCGTCAAACTGCATGAAAAAATGAAAAAACGGGGCTATCGCACGAAGCAAAGCATATACAAGATATCGTATAAAAGAATGGTGGAAACGAATGATATCTTGTATCATGGTTCTTAGTGCGACAGCCCATAAGCTTAGATTATGCAGGAATTTTTGAAAATTGAGCAAAAAATAAAGCATTTTGAAGGAGGATGTGGTATCATGTTAAAGACGAGAAACTACAAATCCTGGTTTTGCACCGGTTCACAGGATCTGTACGGTGACGAGCGTCTGCGTAAGGTGGCGGAGCATTCATAAATGATTACGGAGCGGTTGAATGCGTCGGGCATTCTGCCCTGGCAGGTTGTGTGGAAAACGACGCTGATCACGAATGATCTGATCCGCAAAACCTTCAGCGAGGCAAACGCCATGGGTATCGAGGTGGTTTCTATTGATAAAAACACTAATATCCACGCTTTTCAAAGGGATCTGATGCTTGGAAGCGTTTATTACTGATAAGCGGTAGCTGACAGTCCGGCTCCAGCCCATCAGGCGGGATAAAGGGCTGTTTAAATAAATGTAACTGTCCGCGGCGGGGAAATCTGAAGGATTTTTCGGCCAGACTTTGGAGAGTTACAAATCACTTATAAAAAAGGAGAAGTATCATGAAGTTTTTTATCGACACAGCGAATGTTGAGGATATTCGCAAAGCAAATGATATGGGTGTAATTTGCGGAGTTACCACAAATCCTTCGCTGATCGCAAAGGAGGGCCGTGATTTCAACGAGGTGATCAAGGAGATCACAACGATCGTTGACGGACCCATCAGCGGCGAAGTAAAGGCGACAACCGTGGATGCGGAGGGCATGATTGCGGAGGGCCGCGAGATTGCAAAGATTCATCCCAACATGGTTGTAAAAATCCCGATGACCGTTGAGGGCTTAAAGGCAACTAAGGTGCTCTCTTCCGAGGGAATCAAGACGAATGTGACCCTTGTATTCTCAGCGAATCAGGCACTCCTTGCCGCAAGGGCAGGCGCTACGTTTGTGTCTCCGTTCCTTGGCAGACTCGACGACATCAATCAGCCCGGCATTGCTCTGATTGAGGATATCGTGCAGATTTTTGACAATTACGGGCTTGAGACTGAGATCATCGCTGCTTCCGTCCGCAATCCCATTCATGTGACCGACTGCGCGCTGGCAGGCGCACACATCGCAACGGTTCCCTACGGCGTGATTGAGCAGATGACAAAGCATCCGTTAACCACACAGGGAATCGAGAAATTCCAGAAGGATTACAAGGCGGTGTTCGGCGAGTAACGGTTTGACCAATGCAGAGGAAATGCTCGATCAAACTGTTATCATTTGCGTATTCATTAATAGAAAGGACAGAGTATGGACAAGCTAGAACTTCAAAAAACTGCCGTTGAGGTTCGCAAGGGTGTTATTGAGGGGGTCCACGCCGCAAAGGCAGGGCATCCCGGCGGTTCCCTTTCCGCGGCAGATATTTTTACTTACCTTTATTTTGAGGAGATGAAGGTTGACCCGAAGAACCCGAAGGACCCCGATCGCGATCGTTTTGTGCTCTCAAAGGGGCACACGGCGCCGGGACTTTACTCGACGCTGGCGCAGCGCGGCTATTTTCCGCGGGAGGATCTTCTGACACTGCGCCACACCGGTTCCTATCTGCAGGGACATCCCGATATGAAGCATATTCCGGGTGTGGATATGAGCTCCGGTTCGCTGGGACAGGGACTGTCCGCGGCGTGCGGTATGGCGCTTGGCGGAAAGCTTTCAAACAAGGATTACCGCGTGTACGCGCTCTGCGGGGACGGTGAGATTCAGGAGGGTCAGATTTGGGAGGCGGCGATGTTTGCGGGTTTCCGCAGGCTTGATAACCTCTGCGTGATCGTCGACAACAACAATTTGCAGATCGACGGTCCCGTAGATAAGGTTTGCTCGCCCTATCCGATCGATAAAAAATTTGAGGCGTTTAACTTCCATGTGATCAACATTGACGGCAATAACTTTGATGAGATAAAGAGCGCCTTTGACGAGGCGAAGGCGGTGAAGGGCGTGCCGAGTGCGATCATTGCGCATACTGTAAAGGGCAAGGGTGTTTCCTTTATGGAAAATCAGGTCGGCTGGCATGGAAAGGCCCCGAACGACGACGAGTATGCGGCTGCAATGGAGGAGCTTAGAAAGGCAGGTGAAGCATTGTGTCAGAAGTAAAGAAGATTGCGACGAGAGAGAGCTACGGCAATGCTTTGGCGGCGCTTGGAAAAGAGCATGAGAACGTGATTGTTCTGGATGCGGATCTGGCGGCGGCTACAAAGACTGGCGTGTTTGGCAAGGAGTTTCCGGGACGGCACATCGACTGCGGCATCGCAGAGGCAAATATGACCGGTATCGCGGCAGGACTCTCTACCTGCGGCTTTGTGCCTTTTGTCAGCACCTTTGCCATGTTTGCGGCAGGGCGTTCCTTTGAGCAGGTGCGCAACTCCATCGGTTATCCTCATTTGAATGTGAAGATCGGTGCTACCCACGCGGGCATTTCGGTGGGCGAGGACGGTGCGACCCATCAGTGTAACGAGGATATCGCTCTTATGCGCACGATTCCGGGCATGGTTGTGATCAACCCCAGTGATGACATCGAGGCAAAGGCGGCGGTGCAGGCGGCTTATGAGCATGAAGGACCGGTTTATCTGCGGTTTGGGCGTTTGGCGGTTCCGGTGTTAAATGACGGTGCGGATTATCGGTTTGAGATCGGCAAGGGCGTGACCCTGCGGGATGGCTCTGACTGCACGATTATTGCCACGGGCCTTCCTGTGGGAGAATCCCTGGAGGCGGCCGAAAGACTGGTAGCGGAGGGCATCCATGCGCAAGTTATCAACATCCATACGATCAAGCCCCTTGACGAGGAGCTGGTGATTGCGGCTGCGAAAAAGACCGGGCGTATTTTTACGGTGGAGGAGCATTCCGTCATCGGCGGGCTTGGCGCTGCGGTGAGCGAGTGCCTGAGTGAGAAGTGTCCCACGAAGGTGACACGCATCGGTGTTGACGATGTATTTGGCGAGTCAGGCCCCGCAAAGGAGCTGCTTCACAAATATAAGCTGGATGCGGATGGAATCTGTGAACGCATTTTAGCGGAAATGAAATCATAATATTTGTATCGAAATAGCCACGCCGCCAGCGGACAGGTTGTTTCCGGAAAAGATAATTAAAACGGTCTTTGTCCGGAAGCAGCCTGCTTGCTGGCGGCTGGATGTTCTTATGGCCGAATTTGTTGCAGAATAGCGGCAGGAAAGAGGAGATTCTATGTTAGAACAGTTGAAAAAAGACGTCTACGAGGCGAATATGGAGCTGCCCCGCAGAGGTTTGATTACTTATACATGGGGCAATGTCAGCGGCAGGGATATGAAATCCGGCTGCTTTGTGATTAAGCCCAGCGGTGTGGACTACGATGTGCTCACCCCCGACGATATGGTGGTGATGGATTTGAACGGCAACCGGATCGAGGGGAAATACAAGCCTTCGTCCGACACGGCAACGCACATCGAGTTGTACCGCAAGTACCCCGAGATCGGCGGTATCGTGCACACGCATTCGCCGGAGGCGGTTGCCTGGGCGCAGGCGGGCAGGGATATCCCGCTCTACGGAACGACTCATGCGGATTACTTTTTCGGGCCGATCCCGTGTGCCCGGAATCTGACAACAGAGGAGATCGAGGAGGCGTACGAGAAACATACAGGGGTCGTCATTATCGAGACGTTTGAGAAGCGGGGCATCCATCCGATGTACACGCCGGCGGTGCTCTGTCAGAATCACGGGCCTTTTACCTGGGGAAAGGATGCGGCGGAGGCAGTGCACAATGCGGTGGTACTGGAGGAGGTCGCAAAGATGGCGCGCAATACGGAGCTGATTAATCCGCGGGTGGCTCCGGCACCGGATAATATTAAGGAGAAGCATTTTTACCGGAAGCATGGGGCGAATGCATATTACGGTCAATAAATTGACCGTAATCGAAAAAAGCTATTACGGTCAGCAGATAGACCGTAATTGAAAAAGCTATTACGGTCAGCAGATAGACCGTAATCGAAAAGACTATTACGATTAATAGGAGAAAAATATGGCAAAGACGAGTTTTGGAAAGACAAATGAGGGGGCGGAGATTACAAAATACACCTTGAAAAATGCGGGCGGTATGGAGGTTGATATTTTAAGCCTGGGCGCTGCGATGCGGGCAATCCGCGTGCCGGATAAGGACGGCAGGGTGCGGGACGTGCTTCTCGGCTATGACACGCCCGCGGACTATCAGAACGTGCGCGGGTATCTCGGCATGGTGATCGGCCGCAATGGAAACCGAATCAAAGATGCGCGGGTTACGATTGACGGTGTGACCTATGAGCTGGAGGCAAACAACAACGAAAATAATCTGCACAGCGGAAGCGAGGGTTTCCACTCGGTGGTCTGGGAGGAAGCGGAGGCGGACGATACGCATGTCGTTTTCAAGCACACCAGCCCCGACGGGGCGCAGGGCTTCCCCGGCAGAATGCAGGTTACGATGACCTATACGCTGACGGATGCGGGCGAGGTCGTTTTGGATTACAGGGCGACGACGGATAAAAAGACCGTGGCGAACTTTACGAACCACGCGTATTTCAATCTGGACGGGCACGAGAGTGGGAGCATGGAGGCGCAGAGGCTGCAGATTTTTGCGTCGCACTATACGCCGGTGGTGGACAAAAAGGCGATTCCGACCGGGGAGATTGCGTCCGTGGAAGGCACGCCGATGGATTTTCGTGAGATGACGGCAATCGGTGCGCGTATCGGTGACGATTTTGAGCAGCTTCAGTTTGTGGGCGGCTACGACCACAATTACGCGCTGGATAGCACGGACGGCAGCCTGGCGCTTGCGGCGCGCGCGAAGTCCGATGTTTCCGGCATCCGCATGGATGTATACACGACGTGCCCCGGCGTACAGCTTTACGCGGGCAATTTTGTGGGCGGGCAGACCGGTAAGGGTGGCGTGGCCTACAAGAACCGCCAGGGCTTTTGTCTGGAAACCCAGTATTTCCCGAACTCGGTGAATGAGAAAAATTTCGCACAGCCGTTTCTTAGCCCGGGCGAGACGTATGAGTCAACGACGAAATACTGCTTTTTTGCGGAATGATGGAAGAGCAGGAATAGATGAAATCAAAAAACAGAGCTGTTTAAGAGCCTTGAAGCAAATGTGTTTCAGGGCTTTTTCTTAATGCCTGCTGAGGTTGTAACAGAACTGGTCAGCGCGGGTTGTCGTTTTTGTTTCATAGTGCATAATCAAATGGATAATCGGCATGATATAGGAAAGG
>CASCGD010000122.1 GCA_949132985.1 uncultured Lachnospiraceae bacterium | reverse complement strand
CGGGCATTTCGTCGGAAGCCATCTTCAAAAATGCTTCGCATTTTGGCTTCCTCCTATATTTCACTGCTGACAAAATCAAGCAGTGTCACAACGTTCTCCTTTTCCGCACAGTTCAGACCCAGCGCTTCGCATGCGCAGGGAGTCACAATCACACTGTGTGAAAGGCCTGACAAATCCTTCATTCTTCTCGCCGCAATGGCCATCATATTTTCCGGCTCCGCCAGGCCCAGTCCGCCCGCCAATCCGGAATCTGTCACATCATAGCCGCTTCTCTCCGGGAAAACAATCTCGGATTTTGAAAAAATATCCGCATAATTCACTTTTCTGTGCGGGTAAAGACGCTCAATGACACCGCTTTCATGTACGGCAACCCTCCCCTCCTTTGCCGTCTGCAAGACCTCCTTGTTCGCATGGACGAATTCATCAATAAACTGTATCTTACCGGCAAGCTGCGGGAATACGATCAGCAGGGCATCCAGTACATAGCCATCATCCGTCACAATCAGTTCATATTTTTCAAGCTCCTTCTCCAGCTCTTCTCGCGTCTCCTCCAGGCTGTCAAACTGGCTCAGCTGTATCCTCAGATACCCGCAGTCCTTATAGCGGTTTGTGCAAAATGCGCGCCTGCCCGTCTTCTTTGCAAGCGCCTGAAACTGCTCTGCCTCCTTTCCGGCATCCGCCGCCGGGCTGATCAAAAACAGAATATCCGCATCCTCCTGCCCGTCCGTATACGTTTTATACTGTTTATAAACGCTCTCGCCCTTCACGACGCAATCTACAAAGCTCTTATATTTTTCCGGAACCTTGCCGTCCTTAATCAGCTCTCCGCGTATATAGCGCATAGCTTCCGTAACCGGCGTATCATCGATACTTCTGGTGTCAGCCTCATAATTATCCGTAGCCATAAATGCTTCCTCTGCCACATACTCCATATCAAAGCGGGTTCCCATTGCAGTGAACAAAGTTCCCATCCCGGCCGACCGGTCCACGCCGAGAACCCTGCTCACCGGAGCAAAGTCCGCTATGATATCGCTGGTCAGACAGTTTGCTGTTCTATAATATAATTTTGAAAAATCCTGCGTTGCCATATCGATCCTCCTTTCAAGGTTATTTCTTTTATTTCAATGCTGCATGGATTCCCGCCAGAAATGCGGATGCCGCAGCAATTCCCGCGCCGCTTCGCTCGCTTGCAAAATTCTGTCCTGACAGAAGGTTTCCGCATGCATACACACGTCCTCCAAATGCCTCGTCCTTCACAGACATATCCGCGTTTACTTCGGCTCCCAGCTTCAAAAAGCCCTGTCCGGACTTGCTCAGGGCATCTCTGTCAAGCTGATCTGCCTCCACCTTGCCAAGCTTTTTGTCCAGCAGCTCAATCCACACTTCCGTCTTGCGGGCTTTGATTCCTCCGCCCACAAATCCTCCTGTGGCCAGGATCAGAGCATCTCCCCTGCAGGTCACTTTCGTCCCGGGATGCATCTGGTCCGTCAATCCCAGGACTGCCTCCACACATATCTCTTCCTTGTCCGCTGCCAGGGATTTTGCTGCCGCTCCTCTCAAAAGCGTTGCGCCGTGGCGTTCCAGTCCGCGGTAAAGTGCCCGCGTAAAACGATAACCCACAACAGAGTTTCCAACCGCCTCGATCTCCGCAGCCTTGCATCCGCACGCTTCTTGCAGCTTCTTAAGATTATCGCTGTAATTGATATATCCGAGAACCGGAGGCAGCAGTATCTTGTCAAACTTATAACGGTTACTTTTGCAAAACGTTGAAATCCTGTCCGCAAGCTCCGCGATTCCCTCAGCGGTATCCAGATAATCCGCCAGCTCTCCGTCACTGACCTTGCGTCTGTCGCCCCAGCCTTCCAGACGGATCACCGTAGAATAATATTCTGCCGCTCCGCCCAGCTTCTTCTGGTACTGTCCGTAAGATACAGCGGCCGCACCTGCACGAAAAGCCACATTTCCTTCGATCCCGACCACCAGAACCCGTTCCTTCTCTCCCGGAACACACACGCCGTCATACATCATATCCGGCACCAAAGCATTCACGGAAAACGTACCCATCATATTCGGCACCCATACATTTTTACCGTCAAACCCCTGGAGTACATAGCCTCCGTCCTTTGCCAGGGATACCAACGCATCCAGACCTTCCTGCAGCTTCTTTCCGCAGTCCTTATAAATATGATCGGGATACTTCTCAAGCAGAGCGGGCACCGCTTCCATGTAGCGCTCACAAATCTGCGGTTTTTCTCCCGGGATAACGCCCAGCACGTCAACGGCTCCCGAAGATATCTCGCTCATTCCGCCGTTTGAGAATAATACCGTTACATTTTTTCCTGCCTTCAATACTGATTCTGCCGCAACACAGCCGGCAAGTCCGCCGCCTACGACCAACACATCATTTTTTATCTCATTCATGGACCACCCTCCTTTTCAAAGTGATGCCCGTTCGCCTCCGCTCTCGGGCAAGTCGTCGGAAAGCATTCCTAAAAAATGCTTCGCATTTTTGCTTTCCTCCTATTCTGCACGCAAAACATCGTAACTGCCCATGCTGATATACATTGTCTGCATAAGCTCCGATAAAGGAAGCTGATCACCATACTGGGCCGCAAAATAGATACCTTTCCATCTCTCCTGTACATATCCAAGCATGTAGCTTTCTGCCTCCGCCACGGTCTTTCCAAGCTCCTCCACAGCGATAGCTCCTGCCTTATAGATAGAGAAGGTCCCCTGTTCCTGTCCCATGCCGATTCTGGTTCTGCGCCGCAAATCCTTGAAATTCTTTACATCCTCTTCCACGAATGCGTAGCAGACCTCCGAGCCGATCATCTGAACTGCATCATCGATTATATAGGCCTGTGAAGGGTACTGCTCCAGAATCTTTTTCGCAAATTTCCCATAACGGGCCGTAAATTTATGTGCCGCATACCTGGAAATATGATATTTCTCATGAATCTCCAGTGCATCCTTTTCTGCTTCGTCCTTCGTTGTCGCACCGTAAATAAGCTCCTGATCCGAAGTGCAGGGCAGCACTTTACCCACCAGCTTCTCTGACGCGAGATTCACTGCCTCCTCCGCCATCAAACGGGCTGTCGCGTACTTTCCTCCGGTAATCGTAATGATTCCCTCTACGCCTTCCATCTTTGCATGATCCAGCAGATACATGCCGCGGCTGATATCACGCCCGGTCTCCTCTCCCGTGGTATAAAGCGGCCGCACGCCGGTACACATCCGAATCATGCGGGCTTCCCGAAGCTCGGGAATAATTTCCGCCACGCTGTCTTCCATGATCTTGATCTCGTCCATGCCCGGCTCCGCATCGTCCGGATCGTCCACGTCAACCGAAGACGTTCCCAAAAGAGCCGTATTCTGATATCCCTGGCTTACCAGTCCGTCTCCGTCCGCCGGCGTCCTTAAGATACCGATCAGCGTCGTTGTCGGACGCATACTGTAAATACCCGTTGAGCCTTTATTTGGCTTCATCGGAATCGCAAAGCCGGCCATTTCCGTAATCTGCGAGCACCAGGGGCCTGCTGCGTTAATGACTATTTTTGCATATATTTCATAAATCCGGTTTTCAGTCTTATCAAGAACACGAAGCCCGACAACACGGTTGTCCTCCATCAAAGCCCCAATCACCTCGTGATGTGTCCTGATTTGCGCGCCCTTGATCTTCGCGTCATAGGCCTGTGAGATACATAACCGGAAGGGGTCAAATCCAGTATCAATGGTCCGCAGTGCAAATCGGATATCTTTTGCAAGAAGCGGTTCACATTCAATCGCCTCTTCCACCGGTATGATCTTGTAGGGAAGTCCGATTTCATCTGCGTTGTGCATCCATTGCTTTGCAAACTCCAGCTGTTCATCCGTCTTGGCTACCCAAATGGCGTCCGTAGGATCCACTACCTGGGGAACGATTTTTCGATAAACCTGATTCTCCTGCAGGCATTCCCTTGCCGTCTGAATGTCAGAGACAGCATAACGTGAACCGCCGTGCAGTGCGGAATGGCATCCACCGGAAGTTCCTGCGCCCAGGTCATCTCTCTCCAGTAACACGGAATTTGTAAATCCCCGCAGTACCAGATCCCGGATCACTCCTGTTCCGGTAGTTCCTCCACCAATGACAATTGCGTCATAGGCGTTTTTCATACTAGCACCTCCATCCTTCGTCTGTGTCGTTATTGTTTTTTGTTGCTTTTTATTGTTAATTAACAACTACATGTTACCATTTATTTGTACTAATGTCAACAAATTCTACTCTTTTCCAACTTTTTTTATTTAAAATAGACAAATAGTATTAATTATTATTATCGAAAAATATCATTTACCAATTATTGACAACAAGTTTTTTCTATGATAAAAAAGAAATTGTAACAAACACCAACTATTATAAAATAAAGAAGAAAGGCGGTATTTCATCAATGATCAAACTAATTGCAAGCGATCTGGACGGCACCATGCTGCGGGATGGCACACAAATACTCGACCCGGAATATTTTGATATCATACATCAGCTGGCAAAAAAAGGCATCTGCTTTGTTTCCGCAAGCGGCCACCAGTACAACAACCAAAGGCACCTGTTTGCTCCCGTCCGCGACGAAATTTCATTCATCAGCGAAAACGGTGCTCACTGTATCCATCAGGGCAACGTTTACCTCAGACATTATTTTAACCAGAAGCTTGCGCTTCGAATCATAAAAGAAAGCCGGGCATATAAGGACTGCGGGATCGCCGCCGCCTGTGAGGGCTTCACCTGTGTGGAAGAGCGGAATCCAAAATATACCCGGATCATGGACGATGCGCTCAAGACCTCTCTGCGCGTCGTCCATGATCTCACCCTGGAAACAGATCCTCTCTTTAAAATTGCCATATGGAGTGAGTCGGATAACGCCAGAAGATGTGAAGAATTTCAGAAAATTTTTCAGAAGGAATGCGACAGCGAGCTTCGAATCATGACTTCGGGGGATCACTGGATCGATTTTAACACCGCCGGCGTCAACAAGGGCACTGCCCTTAAACAATTAACAGACATGCTTCATATAGATCCCCGGGAATGCGTTGCCTTTGGCGACCAGTACAACGATATGGAGATGCTGCAGTTCGCCGGCACCAGCTATGTCGTAAGCACCTGCGCCCCCGGAATGGAAACGTATGCCACGCATGTGACGGATTCGGTGCTCGAGAGCTTAAAAGAGATTCTGCGCGAATCGGAAACCGCATAGACGTCGCGTGAAAATTGTGGTACACTTACATCACAGCAATGTAATCCGCAACACAGAAAGCAGGTGATTAAATGGCTGAAAAAGAACTCATGCAGAAAAATGTCGAAGAGTTTGTGCAATTGCAAAGCTATATGTTATTGGCCGATAAGGATTCCGAGGTATATAAAGCAATGAAAGTAAGATACAATACACTGAAGGTTATATGAACCTCCTGCGGCGTAAATCTTACGGATATCGACCGGATCAACGAATAAATCAGAACAAAAAAAGCGAAACAAAAATCCGACAGATGCTTCCATTTTTGAAAGCCCTGTCGGATTTTTTCATATTCTGTATGAAACATTTTTCTCTCCTGACGGCTGCCGCGGCACAACCCTGCTACTCATCCCAGTTATGGTAAACGTCCTGCACGTCGTCCTCCTCATCCAAAAGATCCAGAATGCGCTGGATGTTTTTCAAATCCGCCTCCTCAGTGAGCGTCACGTAGGTCTGGGGCAGCATTGTCACCTCTGCGTTTGCCATCTCAAGCTTCTGTGCCTCAAGAGCGATTCTCACAGCGTCAAAGGCATCCGGTGCCGTCAGAATCTCGTAGCTGTCCTCCTCCTCGTTGAAATCGTCCGCACCCGCGTCAAGCGCCAGCATCATCAGGTCGTCCGCACTCATCCCGCAGGTCTCCTTCTCGATGATAATCTGACCTTTCTCGTCGAACATGTAAGAGACGCAGCCCTGTGTGCCGATACTGCCGTTGCCCTTGGAGAAAGCGTTGCGCACGTTTGCCGCCGTACGGTTTTTGTTATCGGTCAGACACTTCACAATGATCGCGGTGCCCGCCGGGCCGTAGCCCTCATATGTAGCAACCACGTAATTCACATTGTCGCCGTCGCCCGCCGCCTTCTTGATGCCCCGGTCGATGGTGTCGTTTGGCATATTATTTGCCTTCGCCTTGGCGATGACCGCCGCCAGCTTGCTGTTGTTTGCCGGGTCCGGACCGCCCTCCTTTACCGCCACCGCAATCTCACGACCGATCATCGTAAAAATTTTGCCCTTTGCAGCGTCGTTTTTTTCCTTCTTGTGCTTAATATTTGCAAATTTTGAATGTCCTGACATAGTCTCTTCCTCTCTTTTTCTGTTTGTTTTGTCCGTATTTATTCTGACGCCTCTGTCTCAGGCAGTCTCCTGACCTCCACGCGCCGGATCATTTTATCCTTCACGAAAAGCACCCGAAACTCAAAACCCAAGGCCTCCACCACGAAGCGCTCGCCATCCCCCGGAATCTTGTCGATGAGCGAAATCAAAAAACCGTTTAAAGTATCGTTTTCGTTTTCCTCCAGCGCTTCCTCCACGCCCAGCGTCTTTGCGACCTCTCTTAAATCTGCAGAGCCGTCCATCGCATAGCTGCCGTCCGCCCGCGGCACGATGTAAGTCTCCTCCTTATCGTGCTCATCAAAAATATTGCCGACAATCTCCTCCAAAATATCCTCTAACGCCACAAGACCCGCCGTCTGTCCGTACTCGTCGATCACAATCACCAGATGGTTTTTGTTCGCCTGCATCCGCTGGAGCAGCGCGGTGATACCGATGGTCTCCGGCACAAAATCAACCTCACCCATAAGCCCTTCGATCTCGCTGACCGGGGTGTTCTGACAGCTCTCGTCGCGGCTGCGGGCCAAAACCTCCTTGATATGCACCTGACCGACGATGTCGTCCATATGCTCTATGTACACCGGAAATCTGGAATACGGCTGCTCCAACATGACCTGCAGTGCATCTGAAAATGTCATGCTTCCGTCAAGCGCGCAAATCTGTTTCCGGTGTGTCATGATATCCTTCGCGTCCTTATCACTCAGCTCAAAAATGTTGTGGATCATCTCCGCCTCGCTCTCGCGGATAAACCCCTGCTCATGACCTTCGTTTACAAGAGATATGATCCCCTTTTCCGTGACATCCTCCGAATTTCTGTTAAAGAATTTTTTCATTTTTTCTATAAATCCCCTACGTGGGCTCCCGGCGTCCTCCATGTTCTTATCATCGTCTCCTTCTTGTATATACCTGAATCGTTACTTCGTTCTTTCGTTACTGGAAAGCATTAAAAATATACCATTCCCTGCCGCTAAAGTCAAGATTATACTCACGAGCACACGTATCTGCCAAACGATTTGATGTTTGCCCAAAATAGCGGAAGCCTGCTGGCTAATCATTTGACTCGCGGGTATATGTAGGCAATTCCAGACTGATTTTA
>CASCGD010000121.1 GCA_949132985.1 uncultured Lachnospiraceae bacterium | reverse complement strand
TCTCAATGGACACCATACAGGGCTTGTCTTTGGCAAATGATCCGCACCTAATTTACCCATATCGTCAATTCTGTCTGTATGGTTACAGTAATATATCTTTTTATCGTATTCATACTTTTTCATAAAATCGCATTCAGCGCAATTTTGCGCTTTATGTTTTAAACTATCTTCCTCAATCTCATCAATAGCAACTTTCAAATGGCTATTTACAATTCTTGATAAATCGTCAATATCTATTTCCCCGTATAAATATGATAATCTGCTTATATTTTCTTCTGTAATAATTGCTACTCTTTCATTTAATTTCACTATGTATCTTTTTCCTCCAATTCTTCTAAATGGACAATCTTTATCCATAATAATCCTGTTTGTACTTTTCTTATTCAGAAAACAATAATCATCCAAGTCCCAATGCCTGCTCATGTCCTGTCTGTAAATACAGTGGTTACAATTATCTGGTACATTGTCCACATATAGTTTCATAGGTTCCTCCTCTAAACTCTGACTGAAAACCCTTTGCTCTTCAGATAATCAATCGCCAGTCTTAACAACTCTCCATTGTTTACCGTTGAATCAATGGTATCATCCCATACATGGGGCGTGTTATTTCCAGAGATCATGCCGCCATGTGTTCCTTGATTCGCCCAGTGTGCCACCTGTTCACCAGTCGCATTGTGATAGTTACTCATGGAATCCGTATCAATGTAGACGGATGCGGTTACTTTGCTCCCTTTGATCTTGGGTTCAACTTTTACCGCCGAAAACAGGAAGTCCTTTGTTCTCTGATATGATACCGGGTCGTAACTGTCGTAATACTCTTTCAGGAAATAATTTAGTGTTTCATATACTCTGTCTGCAAGCGAATCGACCATCTTTGCCATCGTCGGCATAAGCGCTTTCTGTAACTGGTTCATGTTACTGATATGCTTCGCCATTATTCCTCATTTCCTTCTTCTGTCTCTGCATCTTCTGTTTCAACATCATCTATCCCCGCATCTTCTGGTAGATAACCGCTTTCCTTCAAAATAACAATCTGCTGTTTGCTGAGCGGCAATTTTTCTAATCCATAGATACCGTTCTCAATGTTTTCGATCAGCGTCTTGTTCATATCTCTGTAGAGTGAAGCGCTTCTTGTCATCCTCAATTTGGTAGAAGGCGGGTTCCCTCCGTCTTTGTTGCACATGGGAAGATTGTAGTTCCCCTTATGCGTTTTTATCTCTGGGACAATTGTTCCGACCTTCGACAGCTCGACCCGCTCACCATTTATTAATGCTTTGTAGCACTCATCCATATACATCTTGAGAATGTCTGTAACTACTTGACGGTTAATCATTTTTTTGTTGTAGATATTGTCCTCCCTGTCACATATGCGCTTTGCCAGCATAAATGCTGATAGTGTTCTTCCTCTTGCCATCTGTCTTTCCTTCCTTTCGTAATTTAATGGTCAATGAAATTGCTGTTTTAAGTTACCGTGATTTTAATGGGCAGCATCTCATGAATACTTATAAATCCATGCCCCGTTTTCATTCTGCCCGACTACATGCTCGTCATACCAGTCATTATAAAATTGCGCAAGTTCCCGGTATTGCTGTTCCAGTTCCAGCGTCCCGTTGTCTGAATTTAAGAAATGCTTTGCAGACTTTTCCCTAGAACGTTTTCTTTCTCTCGCTTCCTCAAAGTTAATAATTTTCACACTGATGTCCTCCTTTTGACTTTTTGTCGTTATTGTTATTGTGATATTTTCAGGCACTAAAATAAGCCCACTATCAATTCTATATTTCTATAACTGATAATGGACTTATTCAGATGTCCAAATATTAAATTTTAGAATTACATTTGTATCAAACTCTTCATATAATTACTACACCATCTCTACACCAATTTGCCATTGAGATATATCAAGTTACATAGAGATATATACAGTCAAAAACCCGCCAAGCCTTGATTTCATAAGGTTTTATAGACATATATCAAAATATATGAAAATATATAAAATGTCTCTTAGATTACAGGCTGTAATCTGCCCTGCTTTCACCGAAACCGGCTGCTCTCATATTTTTTCTTTGCCTCAAGACAGTTTTTCAGCTGTCGGCAGCGCTCGTCGATGTCACCCTCCGGGATCACCACATCCACTGACATCGCCATTGTCTCGATAAACGAGTTCGTCAGATCATACTGCATCCGGTGTAAAATCTCAAGCTTTTCATCGTAAGACTCAGCATCCAGAAACGCCATCAGCTCATCAAAATGCGCCGGGGTTTCTTCTTCCGCCATCTTGTTTTGATTCGTTGGTTCCATATAAAATATCCTCCAGGATTCACTGTTTATACTGCCTGGGAAAACGGTTTTCTACATCGAGATGCGGCTCAGAAAATCCATTCCCTCTGCCAGAAAATCACGTTCAAACTCCAGATTCCCGCTATAACCTTTGACAATCAGATCATTCACCTCGTCGATCAGATGAAAGGTGTCATAATCATCCACGCCGAGCCGGTTTCGCAGCTCCGCCTCGTGGTTCCTCCCATGCACGCTGTGGATATGGCCTTCAAGCGCTTTATCCCGCATGATCTCAGCGCCCTTTGGAACGCGGTTCAGATTTGCCGCCCCGCGCGCTTCCAGCGTATCCTCGCCAAAGTGCTCCGACGCGTTTTCCCTTGCCTTCTGCAAAATCGTATTTTCAGCTTCCTTCTGTTTGCTTACCGGATCGGGCGCCGACTGCAACGGGCGGGCCGGCATCGCATATCTCCGGTCATTCGGGCGGGCCGACCGACCGTATGCACTGCTCCTCTGCTGTGCCTGCCGTCCATACCCGCCTCCTGCTGCCTGTGCATTATACGGAGCGCTCTTTTGCTGCGCCGGACGCGCCTGTGCGCTGTACGAACCGCTCTTTTGCTGTGCCGGACGCGCCTGTGCGCTGTATGAACCGCTCTTTTGCTGTGCCGGCCCCGGCGTCGCAGGTGGAACCGTCCACTTTCCCTGCTGCCCCGTGAACTGCCCCGGTCGGTTCGCCTGCGACGGCCTCGTCGCACCCGGACGCCCGCCGCTTCCTTTTGAAGCGTCTATAAAACGCACCACGATAATCATGATAATCACAAACCATAGGATTCCAAAACCCATACTCCTGTCCCTCTCCCTTCAAGGTCAGCCATCAGTTCCCCTTATAACGCTCCAGCTCCAAATCCATAACCTGCTGCATCTCACCGCTCTCCACCGGAGCGGCTCCGAGATCAGTTACCTTTCCGGTATCGTCCATGTACAAAAACTGCCGCTCGGATTTATTTTCACCCCGCACAATCATGTAATAGCCTGCACGGTCCGCCTCTTTATGCCACGTCGCATAAATGCGGATACAGCCGCCCTGATCTAATTTTTTTGCCGGCATCGCCATATGGATCATATCCAGCTTCGGATTAATGCCAAGCTGCATAACCTCAAAATCCGTCTCGGCATAAGGTATCTGGATCTTGCCCAGATACTGGTCCTGAAAAAACTGAAACAGAACCCCGGCGTCAATGCTGTCAAAATACTCCTTACCCTTCGTATAAATACTGTGAGGCAAAAGTACATACTCCACATTTTTCCGCGCAAGCACATGGAACTGCGCAGGAGTCACCTGCTGCTCTTTTCGCGGCTTTAAAATAAAATTATGTGAGAAAGGATTTATCACTACGCCTGCCACCGGATTTTTGGCAGTTTTTGCATAATTCATACAGGCTTCAAATTTCATCTCAACCACCCCGTTGTGCTTTACCTTTTTCGGAAGCTGAGCCAGGGAAGTATAGACCGCCAAAAACTGTTCCTTGTTTGGATTCTGTATAAGTACAGGGATCGGCTTTGCATCCTTTGGAAGCTTCACCGGCGCTCCTGTGCGGGAAAGCTCCTTCTGCATTGCCGCAAGCGTCTCATCCTGAGGGAAATTCACCGGCACGATGAGCATTGCATCCCGCATTTTTTCAATCAGGCCGCCCGACTCCTCCGGCGTGAGTCCGTTTTTATGAGCCTCAAAAAAACTCTCAATTTCCTGCATCAATTTCTGATTGTCTGTCATAAAATCGCGTTCCTTTCCGTTTCCGTGTAACCGTTTATCCAACGTATGCCCTCCGGCGTCCAAACCGCCTGTTCATCGAAACGACCCGAGCAGAGTCCCGGCGCCGTCCGTAATATACCAGTCCACGCTGACAACCTTTCCGCGCCAGCCGTAGCTTTGATCCGTGAAATCCGTTCCTGTCACGCACACCATGTTGTAGATCCCGACCTGCCTCATACTCACCGAGTAGGAGATGTTCGCCTTCTGCTTAAACGGAATCGTGATAAAATTCTTTGTCAGTGTCTCCTGTGCAGTTCCCGATTTAAAACGGGAAATCACTATTTTTTTCTTATTTGAGCAGTCCGCCATATAGGTCTTGTCGCCGAGAATAATGTAGTTAACGTCCTTTTTGTACTCCATCGCATATTTTGTCTTTTTCCCGGTTGTAAGGTCGTATTTATAATGGCTGTCGACAAGTCCGTCGTTAAAATAGAGTTCCTTTGTCCCCACGATGATCTTATCGTTTTCGACGTTTTTGCCGACGACCTTCTTTTTCCTGTCTGCTGTGAGCTTTTTAATCGTACCGCCCCAGAAATTCCCGCTTCCGGAGTAGGAGCCGTAATCATAGTACAGTTCTCCGCCAATTTGTTTCACGTCAGACACCAGCAGTGCCGTTTCCGGGTCATTGTCATCTCGCTTTTCCGTGACAACTTTGGTAAGCTTCGCGCTCCCCGCCTTCAGCGCATACAGTGTAACCTTATCTGTATCCCGATTAAATGCATAATAGTAGCCGGTTGTCCCGTCATTGCATACGTAGTCAAAGACTACACGCGTCTTGACGGTCCGAATGGATGTGCTTTTCCCGGTCTTTAAGCTCTTACAAAACAGGCGCATCTTTTCACCGACAAATTTAATCCCGTATACATAATCATTGTCCGCCTGGCAAAGATAACCGTCACAAACTTTTTTCGCATCACTGCCATTTAAACTGCAGCGCCAGATTTCCCAGTTTTTTCCGTCCGCGCTATACGTTGTATAAAAGAGGTTCTTGCCGCTTATGCGCATACCGATGACACCATTTTTTATATCGGCCACCTTTGATTTTTCTTTCGTAGACACCTTCATGCGGTAGATCACGGCTCCATCCCCCGCTGTTGTCACCTTGCTCTTTATATAATAAATATAACCGCCCTGCCCGATCATATCCCTGTATTCCTCGACAAGATTCGCCGCAAAAGCCTCCTGTGGCATCGCTGCAAACACACCGCATACCACGGAAAAGATAAGTGCAAGACACATAAACCTTCGTAACAAATGATTTGCTCTCTTCATTTCGCTCATTACCCTTCTTCCTTGAATTTCCCGATCTCTTTTGATTTTACGCTATTTCTTCAGTTTTATTTTGCAGGACGCCTTCCTCTTACTGCCGTCCGCAGCAGTTGCCGTGACCGTCACCGTATGCCCGATGCCCGCCTTCTTGGCTTTCACAACTCCCTTACTGTTTACCGTTGCATACTTCGTATTGCCGGACTTCCATGTCACCTTTGTACTTGTCGCATAAGAGGGCGAAACCTTCGCCTTCAGAGTCAGCGTTTTTCCATAGCGGAGGGTGGTATTCGTTTTATTTAGCGTAACCTTTGCCGCCCATGTCTGAAACTTGCTCATATCGATAATTCCGCCGGTAATACACCGATCCGAAAGGGCGCTTACCTTTCGCACACACTTCAGGAGCAGGCCGCGCAGATTCTTCGCGGACAAATTCGGATTTGCCGCCCCCAGCACCGCCAGCGCACCTGAAACGACCGGAGCCGCCATGGACGTTCCCTCCATGAGCTGATACTCACCAAACTGCTCACTGTCCGGATTGGCCACGGAAATCGCTATATCATCCAGAAAAAACTCGTTCTTCTTGCCTGCATTGTTTTCAGGAACACTCATGCCGACGATACGCATGTATGTCTTTTCGCCCCGGGTTACAAAGCGCGGTGCCTCCTGCGTGCTCTTCATATTATCCGCCTGCCAGCACATTTCGCTTCCCTTGCCCGCACCGTCCAGATAAGACACATAGTAGGTCGCGTCCGGATCCAGATCCAGATCTGTCACATCCACATAAACAGAACCCGCCGGCTCGCCGCCCGAAACATTTGAACCCGCCTTTCGCACGATCTCCATTTTCAAATAACCGTTTGATCCGCTTTTTTTAACTGATGCTTTCACCGTGTAATCGGTAGGCACCCCGATCTGCTCCGCTGTATAAAAGTTTTTCCACGTCTGACCTGCCGGCAGAATATTATCGCTGTCCGCACTGAATTTGTTATAGTAAACCGACATCTGTTTCCGGGAAGCACTGTCATAAATTCCCGGAATATAAATGTCCTCACTGTAGGTTGAGAGTATATTGCTGCCCGGCGCAAACACATCTACGGTTTCCGCACCGTAATCAGAGAAGTAGGCCCGCTTATCCTGCTCATTGGAAGCGCCTACAATGACCGTATAGGAACTGACAAGATCATAGGGTGTCGCCAGCGCCCCGCGCACATTGTCCCAGTTAACCGCATCGTTGCCCGCCGCAAAAACACTGAGCGCGCCCTTTTTGCCAACTGCATGAACTGCCCTTGAGAGCATTCCGCTTTTGTCAAAGCTGCCACCCCAAGAGCAGTTGACCGCCTTGACATTCACACCCGCCTGAAGCGCGTCATATACGTACTCAAATGCATTGATAACTGCCGCATCCGTGATATCCGTATCTTCATCCTTCACCACCTTGAGCGCCATGATCTTTGCGTCCGCTACACCGCTGATTCCGATGCCGTTATTCTGCGTTGCCGCCGCAATGCCGGATACATGCGTACCGTGCCCGTTATAGTCCATCGGATCTGCATCGTCTTCACCAAAATCATAGCCGCAGGTACCTCTCAGCTTATCCGGATAGGGATTTTTCCACATGCTGTCCACAAGATCCGGATGTTTGTAATCCACACCTGTATCAATAACTGCAATTACCGGCGTCTTTTTTCTTGTCACCTGCTGCTTTGAAAAACGAATTCCCTTGCTGTCCGTTCCTGTGCCATTCAAATACCACTGCATCTTCTTGTAGGTGTCTGTCGCACACAGATAGCGATATTCATTGGCGCCAACTCCATCCACATAATACTGTCCAAGCGCCAGCTCCATCAGCTCCTCCGTGCTGTATTTATCAGATGTCAGATGCACAATATAACTGGTCTTCCCAGCTTTCTCTCCGTCCCCGAAATCACTCACAGATTCTACCTTCACATGGGAATCAAAACGATAGGTGCCCTCCTTCGCCAAAGCCGCCGCCTCCGTTGCCTCCATGGAAACAAGCGCCTCGCCCTCTACGTAAGTACCTTCCTCCAGGCTCTCTAGCGCCTCCGCAAGCAGCTTTGCCGACTCCTCCACGCGCACCCCGGACGCCTGCACAAGATGCACGCTGCCTGCCTGCGCGCTCACAAAAACCGCTGTCAGGAGAACTCCTGCTAAAAATCTTTTCTTCATGCTGCACTACCTCACTGTAAAAATCTCATAGACTGGTATTATTCGACTTAAATACCTTCCACTTTTGGTGAGGATGCTTTTTAAAGAGCGCAAAGGAAAAAGCAAAGGCGTAGTGGTGCTACGTTTAGCATTTTCCCTTTGTGCTATCGGGAAAGCAGACCAGCAAAGTGTA
>CASCGD010000120.1 GCA_949132985.1 uncultured Lachnospiraceae bacterium | reverse complement strand
GAAATATAGGGGTCATAGCCGTACACTTCCATGCCGAAATGGCGTGCGGTGTTCGCCACCTTGATACCGATAGCGCCAAGTCCGATCACGCCCAGCTTTTTTCCTGCAAGCTCGGTGCCCGCATAATTTTTCTTCTGCTTCTCCGCTGTCTTCGCAATGTCTGCGTTGTCCTTCTCGGATGCACACCAGTTGATGCCGCCCACAATATCCCGGGCCGCCAGCAGCATTCCCGCAAACACAAGCTCCTTCACGCCGTTGGCGTTGGCGCCGGGTGTGTTGAACACAACGATACCCTTCTTTGCACAATCCTCCAGCGGAATGTTGTTGACGCCGGCACCGGCTCTCGCCACCGCTACCAACGAATCTGGAAGCTCCATCTCATGCATCACCGCAGAACGCACCAGCACAGCCTGCGCATCTGAAAGCTCCTCCACCTTTTTGTAATCATCGGTCAGTAAATCCAAACCCACCCCTGCGATGGGATTTAAGCAAGTATAGTTAAACATGTTATGCATTCTCCTCTTCAAACTTCTTCATAAATGCGACCAGCTTCTCAACTCCCTCAATGGGCATCGCATTGTAAATGGACGCCCGCATACCGCCAACCGTACGGTGGCCCTTAAGATTCTCAAAGCCTGCCGCCTTGGACTCGGCTACAAATTTTGCATCCAGCTCTTCATTTCCGGTCACAAAAGGCACATTCATCAAAGAACGGTCCTCCTTGCGGACAGTCCCTTTAAACATCTTGCTCTGATCCAGAAAATCATAGAGAATCTTCGCTTTTTTCTCGTTGTGCTCCTTCATCGCACTCAGGCCGCCCATCTTCTTAATCCACTTGAACACCTTGCCGCAGATGTATATGCCGTAACAAGGCGGCGTGTTGTAAAGGCTGTCGTTGTCCGCCTGCGTCTTATATTTCAGCATTGTGGGTGTGCCGGGAAGCACGTCGTCACGGATCAGATCCTCACGAATGATGACGATCACAACGCCCGCAGGCCCGATATTTTTCTGAACGCCGCCGTAGATCACGCCGTATTTTGTCACATCCACCGGCTCGGATAAAAAGCAGGAGGATACGTCCGCTACAAGATCGATGCCTTTCGTGTCAGGCAGTGTATGGTACTTTGTACCGTAAATGGTGTTGTTCTCACAGATGTAGACATAGTCAAGATCTGCCGGGATATCCAGATTGGAGCAGTCGGGAATGTAGGAGAATGTCTCATCTGCAGATGAAGCAAGCTCAATCGCCTCGCCGTAGATCTTTCCCTCCTGAAATGCCTTCTTTGCCCACTGCCCGGTCAGGATGTAACCCGCCTTTTTGTTTTTCATCAGATTCATAGGAATTGCCGCAAACTGCTGAGATGCGCCGCCCTGCAAAAAAAGAACCTTGTAATTGTCTGGAATGTTCATCAGCTCGCGAAGGTCCGCCTCCGCCTCCTTAATGATCGTATCATACACCTTGGAACGGTGGGACATCTCCATCACAGACATGCCGCATCCCCTGTAATCCAGCATTTCATCTGCTGCTTCCTTCAATACCTCCTCCGGCAGTACCGCCGGTCCGGCAGAAAAATTGTACACTCTGCTCATAATTATTTCCTCCTATTACTAAAATCTCTATTGGAACACGCCGCTTCGCGTCGGCTGCCATGCCGCCGGATCGCCTTTCTCACTAAAATGAACTTTGCAAGTGCATAATCATGCTTTTTCGCTTTTCAGCGGTTCCGGCCCTTCGCAGTTACATTGTAAAATCCATTTGAAACCGTCTTTGGCGATGGAATATTGAACTCCTGAATCATGTTCTTCCAGTTCCCGCGCCATACGCTTTGTCCTGGCTGAACAATTACAAATCCTCATCCGTAAACGCCTCGGAAATCGGTGCACCGGGCGCAACCATCGGCCACACCTTATCGTCACGGTCAATCACCGCATCGATAACGACCGGACCTTCGGCCGCAAGCGCTTCCTGTAACGCCTTGTCAAACTCCTCCCTGGTGGTCGCCCGAAGACCGGTTGCGCCCATAGCCTGAGCCAGCTTCACATAATCCACGCCGTCGTCCAGAACCGTTGCGGAATAGTGCTTGTTGTAAAACAGATCCTGCCACTGACGCACCATACCCAGCACGTGGTTGTTCACGATGATCTCCACCAGCGGCAGCTTATTGCGGGCCGCGGTCGCGATCTCGTTCATGTTCATGCGGAAGCACCCGTCCCCCGCAAAGTTGATGACCTGTTTGCCGGGATTCGCCACCTGTGCGCCGATCGCCGCGCCGAGCCCGTAACCCATCGTTCCCAGACCCCCGGAGGTGAGCAGCGTGCGGGGCTTCTGATATTTATAATACTGTGCTGCCCACATCTGGTGCTGACCGACCTCCGTGACGATGATGGCATCGCCTTGTGTCTGCTTATAAATCTGCTCCACCATATACGGCCCGCTTAAGCCCTCATCTGGATATTTCAGAGGATAGCTTTCCTTCAGCTCTTCAATGTATGCAAGCCATTCGTCGTGCTCCTGCCGCTCCAGCTTTTCATTGATCATCGCGAGCATTTCCTTCGCATCACCAATGACACTGGCCGTCACCGGTATATTTTTATTCACTTCCGCCGGGTCTATGTCAATTTGTAAAATTTTTGCTCCGTTTGCAAACCTGCTGGCATTTCCGATCACGCGGTCAGAAAAACGCGCGCCCACAACGATCAAAAGATCGCACTGGCTGACGCCAAAATTTGACACTTTCGTACCGTGCATGCCTAACATACCTGTGTAGCGCCTGTCGGTTCCGTCAAAGGCTCCTTTTCCCATCAAAGAATCACAAACCGGCGCCTGCATGCGCTCGGCAAAGGTCTTTAATTCGCTGGAAGCCCCTGAGATAACTGCTCCGCCGCCCACGAAAATAAAAGGCTTTTTCGATGCGCGCATCAGCGTAAGAGCCGTCTCAATCTCCTGCTCGGTCTCCTTTCCGCTGTCCCAGCCCTCCGCCGGGCGAACGCAGGGCATATGTTTTAAGCCCGCCTTCTCGTAATCTGTCTTATTCGCGGTCACATCCTTCGGAACATCCACCAGCACCGGGCCGGGACGTCCCTTTTTCGCGATGGCAAACGCCCGGCGGATCGTCTCCGCCAGCTTTGTCACATCTTTAACGATAAAGTTGTGCTTTGTGATCGGCGTCGTGATGCCGGTAATGTCAATCTCCTGAAAGCTGTCCTTGCCAAGCAGTGACACACCCACGTTACAGGTGATGGCAACGACAGGAACGGAGTCCATATACGCCGTTGCAATGCCCGTCACAAGATTTGTCGCGCCTGGCCCGGAGGTGGCAAAGCAGACACCGACCTTTCCGGTGCTTCTCGCATAGCCGTCCGCCGCATGGCTGGCTCCCTGCTCGTGGGAAGTCAATATATGCCTGATTTCATCACTATGCTTATATAACTCATCATAGACATTCAAAATCGCGCCGCCCGGATAGCCGAACACGGTATCCACGCCCTGCTCCTTCAAACACTCGATGATAATCTCTGCTCCTGTGAGCTGCATGTTTTGTATTCCTCCTCTAATTAGGTAACGGCACGCGCCGCTTCGCGACACCTGCCAAGTCGTCGGAAGGCATCCTGAAAAATGCTTCGCATTTTGCCTTCCTCCTATTTTATCTCCAGAATTGCACCCCGGTTACCGGATGTAACCATCTTCTCATAGCGCGCCAGATAGCCCGTCGTCACCCGCGGCTCCCGCGGCTGCCATTTTGCCTTGCGCGCTGCCATCTCCTCGTCAGAAACCTTGATGTCCAGCTTCATCTCGGGGATGTTGATGCTAATGATATCCCCCTCCTCTACAAGCGCGATAGGTCCGCCGACCGCCGCCTCGGGCGAGACATGTCCGATGGAAGCACCACGGCTCGCGCCGGAAAATCGTCCGTCCGTGATGAGCGCCACGGAAGAGCCCAGCCCCATGCCCGCGATCGCAGACGTAGGATTTAGCATCTCGCGCATACCAGGGCCTCCTTTGGGCCCTTCATAGCGAATGACAACCACGTCGCCGGAGACGATCTTTCCGCTCTTGATCGCGGCGATCGCATCCTCCTCGCAGTCAAAGACGCGGGCCGGCCCCTCGTGCACAAGCATCTCCTCCACAACCGCGGAGCGTTTAACCACAGAGCCGTCCGGTGCGAGATTGCCCTTCAGCACGGCCAGTCCACCGGTTTTGCTGTAGGGATTGTCAACCGTGCGGATAACCTCGGGATTTCTGTTAAAAGCATTTTTGATGTTCTCGCCGATGCTCTGTCCGGTAATCGTCATGCAGTCCGTATTCAAAAGCCCGATGTCCGCCAGCTCCTTCATGACCGCGTACACGCCGCCCGCCTCGTTTAAGTCCTCCATATAGGTCGGGCCTGCCGGGGCGAGATGACACAGGTTCGGCGTTTTCTCGCTGATCGGGTTCGCATAGGAAATATCGAAATCAAAACCGATCTCGTGCGCGATCGCGGGCAGGTGCAGCATACTGTTCGTCGAGCAGCCCAGCGCCATATCCACCGTCAGCGCATTGATGATCGCTTCCTTTGTCATAATGTCACGCGGGCGGATATTTTTACGCACGAGTTCCATCACCGCCATGCCCGCGTGCTTCGCCAGCTTGATGCGCTCCGAGTACACCGCAGGAATCGTGCCGTTGCCGCAAAGACCCATGCCCAGCGCCTCCGTCAGACAGTTCATGGAGTTTGCTGTGTACATGCCGGAGCACGACCCGCAGGTCGGGCACACCTTGTTCTCAAATTCGGCCACATCGTCCTCACTCATCGTGCCGGCCGCATAGCTGCCCACCGCCTCAAACATGGACGAAAGACTGCGCTTTTGCCCCTTCACATGCCCCGCCAGCATCGGGCCGCCGGAGACAAACACCGTGGGGATGTTCAGACGCGCCGCCGCCATCAGGAGGCCCGGCACGTTTTTGTCACAGTTGGGCACCATAACCAGCGCATCAAATTGGTGCGCGATGGCCATGCACTCGGTAGAATCCGCGATCAAATCACGGGTCACCAGCGAATATTTCATGCCGATATGTCCCATCGCAATGCCGTCGCACACTGCAATGGCCGGAAATACGACTGGAACACCGCCCGCCTCCGCTACGCCGAGCTTCACCGCATCGACGATCTTATCAATGTTCATATGTCCCGGTACGATCTCGTTGTAGGAGCTGACAATGCCGACCATGGGCTTTTTCAACTCCTCCGCGGTAAATCCAAGTGCGTTAAACAGGCTTCTCGCCGGCGCCTGCTGCATACCGGAACGTGCGTTATCACTAATCATAATTTTTTCCTCCTAAAGCTTTTTGTCCTCAGTTTAGACGCGCCCATTCGCCAAAGTGCCTACGGCACTTTCCCGCTGCTAACGCAGCTAACTTTGCTCATAACCGGGTGCTCACCTCATCACATGCGCGATAGGCTCATCCATGCAAGCATGATTCGCACATTCATATATGTGATGACTAAACTGTTTTAACATATCCTCTCACAAATCAGATCGCCCATCTGCACGGTGCCCACCTGCGTAACCACGCTTCTCCTCTCCTCCTGTTGCGGCATGATATCGATGGTGCGGTAGCCATCCGCGAGCACCTGCTTTACTGCTGCCTCCACCGCGTCCGCCTCCTGGTCGAGATCAAAGCTGTAGCGCAGCATCATCGCGGCGCTCAAAATCGTGGCGATGGGATTTGCGATCCCCTTGCCCGCGATGTCCGGCGCAGAACCGCCGCTCGGCTCATAGAGGCCGAACTTCGTGTCATTTAAGCTCGCGGACGAGAGCATTCCGATGGAGCCGGTCACCATGCTCGCCTCGTCGGAAAGAATATCGCCAAACATGTTCTCGGTCAAAATAACGTCAAACTGCTTCGGGTCCTTCACAAGCTGCATCGCACAGTTGTCCACCAGCATATGCTCGTAAGATACGTCGGGATAGTCCTTCGCGACCTCCTCCACGACCTTCCGCCACAGGCGCGACGAGTCAAGCACGTTCGCCTTGTCCACGCTCGTCACCTTCTTTCTTCGCTTGCGCGCAATGTCAAAGCCGCGCACCGCGATGCGTCGGATCTCATTTTCATTATACGTCAGCGTGTCAATTGCCGTCGTCACGCCGTCCACCTGCTCAGTTTTGCGCTCGCCGAAGTAAAGTCCCCCCGTCAGCTCCCGCATAATCATCATATCAAAGCCGTCGCCGATAATATCATCCCGCAAGGGGCAGGCCTCCTTCAATTCCCCGTACAGATACGCAGGGCGTAAGTTTGCAAACAAATTCAGCGCCTTGCGAATGCCAAGCAGTCCCGCCTCCGGCCGCAGATGCGCCGGGAGCTTATACCACGGTGAGGTCGCCGTGTTGCCGCCGATGGAACCCATGAGCACCGCATCGCTGCCCTTTGCCTGCGCGATGGCCTCATCCGTCAAGGGCACACCCACCGCGTCGATGGAGCAGCCGCCCATCAAAATTTCCTCGTATTCAAAGCCATGGTTATACTTCTTTCCAACGGTATCCAGTACTTTTTTTGCTTCCGCAACGATCTCCGGCCCGATACCGTCACCGGCGATCACTCCTACATGAAATTTCATCGCTATCCTTCCCTTTCTAACTGTATCAATGCTGAACTTTTGCCACGCCGACAGAGACAATCTGTTCCCGAAAAGACACACCCTCGCTTGATTTCAAACACAGCGGATGCCCGGCTCGAAAGTACCTTTCCCGGCACCGGCGTTTTCAAACAGCCTTTTTCGCAAACAGACTGTCGCTGTTGGCTGATTACTGTATCCTCTTCGTATATCCAGTGTGGTTTTCTTATCGGTCTGAGAACCGCAAGGAAGGCGTATAAAGGGGTTATTCCCCCGTATACGCCCCCTCCCCGTTTATTTTTTTCCAGCCTTTTTGTCCTTCTCCTCCACGGCTTTTGCCGCGTCCTCGGGCTTCTCCACTGCGGAGATCGCCGCGCGCTGCATCGGAATCCGGCAGTTTTTGTTATTGCCAAACTCGATGATCACAGTGTCCTCTGACATGTCAATGACCGTTCCGTAAAACCCGCTGGTCGTAAGTACCGTATCACCGATCTCCAACGCCTGAAGCATCGCCGTTTTCTGCTGCTGCTCTTTCTTTTGGGGACGAATCATAAAAAAGTACATAAAACCGACTAAAATGACGATCCATAAAACCATTCCGGCTACACCGCCCGCTGCCTGACCTGCTAAAATCATAGTGAATCCTCCTATAGCTCATATTACAGTTTCATAAGATATACCGTGCAAAACGCCAAAAACAGCGCTTTCAAGTCCGATATCTAAAAAAACACTAGTACAATCATACACAAAAGTGCCGCGAACATCAAGTAGAAATTTATTTTTGAATGAGAAACATGGACTTCATAATCAAAATTCACAACATTAAAGTGAACTTTTGAAGGTTGAAAAAGCGGATATTCAAAAAGTATAAGCAGCTATTCCGTCCCAAAAATGGGTATTCGGGTGAAAAAAGCGGATATTGAACGTATACCTCTTTCATCTTTCTTCCGAATTTTGGCAAGATAATACATTGACATTGTATAAAATATGTGGTACAAAAATATGCAATAGCAAATCTTATACACATCAGAAGAAGATAATTCCATTGGAGTATACTTTTTTACAAAAAACCAATTTCAAAAGGGAGGGTAGTGTGAAAGAAAGTAAAGGAAAACCATAAATTGGTACACTTGAATAAGCTGTCTAAGGCAGGCAACTTTTTGAAGTATTATAGAGTTAGAAAATTAAATCAAGAAGCTAATGGTTCATCGGGAGGAAGTAATCCCTCTCGTTGCAATAGTTTCTTAGCTTACTT
>CASCGD010000119.1 GCA_949132985.1 uncultured Lachnospiraceae bacterium | reverse complement strand
TAGAGCGTCGCATTGGTAGTGCGGAGGTCACGGGTCCGATTCCCGTCGGCAGCTTTAGGTACAAGCAAAGGCTTGTACCTTTTTCATTTCTTGACTTTTTTGGTGCACAATGCTACGATTAATAAAACATTTGCAGAAAGAGGGTGAGCCTATGGATAGTTCTGATAGTTATGGGCATAAACAGGTGAACGGTCGGCAACAGAGAAAAGCCCATAGGATGAATCGGTATATCAGAACATAGTCCGGGGCACGAAGATAATAGGAAAATAAAATTGTTGTCCATCGTTCGTTACATCATTTTTCAGTTCATGACAGAAGCATGAAAAAATCGCATGTGTACGGTTCCTGCGGTGCATTGCTTTTGCGCGCGTGAATGCAGAGAAAAAAGAACGATGGATTTTTTATGCCCTTTTTTCCCATGATATTGAGAAGAAAGGAGACGTAACAGTGGAAGAAGAATTATTTATTCCTGAGCGACCGGATTATGAGGCGGAGCTTTTAGCGATTCTTGATTCCGACGCGAAGCCCTCTGAGCTGCGGGAGCGTCTGGATGATTATCATGAAAATGATATCGCATCCCTTTTGGAGCAGCTGGACAAAGATGCCCGCAGACGGCTGTTCATGATCTTGAGCGCCGAGCGTATTTCCGAGGTGTTTTCTCACGTCGAAGAAGATGATATCCGGCTTTATATCGTTGAGATCGGTGCGGAAAAATCGGCCGAGATCATGGCATGGATGGATGCGGACGAGATCAGCGATATTTTAGAGGATCTGGATGAGAAAGAGCGTGAAAAGGTTGAAGCGCTTTTGGATATAGAGACGAAAAAGGACGTGGAGCGTATTTCCGCCTACGATGAGAACGAGATCGGAAGCTACATGTCCACGAACTATATCTTAATCAGCTGTGATTTAACCATCAAGGAGGCCATGAAGTCTCTGGTGGAGCAGGCGGCGGATCACGACAACATTTCCACGATGTATGTGGTAAACAAAAACGGAACTTTTTACGGCGCACTGAGTCTGAACGACCTGATCATTGCCAGAGAGCACGAAGAGCTGGAGGATCTGATTGTGACATCCTTTCCCTATGTGTATGCAAAGGAGGATATCGGTGACTGTATCGACGATCTGAGAGATTACTCCGAGGACACGATCCCGGTGCTTGACAATAACAACCGTGTGATCGGCGTCGTGACGGCCCACGATATTGTGGAGATGGTGGACGAGGAGATGGGAGAGGATTATGCGAAGTTCGCAGGTCTGACTGCGGAGGAGGATCTGAATGAATCCCTTCTTGCATCCATGAAAAAAAGGGTGCCCTGGCTCGTTGTACTTTTTGTTATGGGGCTTGGGGTCTCAACGATTACGGGACTTTTCGAGCACGTCATGTCGGAGCTGACGCTGATTGTCACGTTTCAGTCACTGACCCTTGGCATGTCAGGAAACGTGGGCACCCAGTCTCTGGCGGTAACACTGCGGGTGCTGACGGACGAGGAAAACCTGGAGGGAAAGCAGAAGTTTTATCTTGTATTAAAGGAGATACGCGTGGGCATGTCCAACGGCCTGCTGCTGGGCAGTATCGCGTTTTTCTTCATCGGCGGGTATCTGTTTTTTATGAAAGGACAGTCTATGAGCACGGCGTTTCCGATTTCAGGCTGTATCGGGCTTGCGCTTTTAGTTGCCATGACGATATCAAGTTTTACCGGGACGGTCATTCCGCTCTTTTTCAACAAGATTCAGGTGGATCCGGCGGTGGCCTCCGGCCCGCTGATCTCAACTGTCAACGACCTTGTGGCGGTTGTGACCTATTACGGACTGGCATGGATTTTGTTGCTGAATGTGCTGAAGGTTTCGATTGTCTGAGTATGCCCGCCGTGGGAAACCGATGGAAGGGGAGCCGAGAAGTGACTTTCGACGGGAAAAGAGCTGCAGAAAAAATTTTTCAGGAGGAACGAGGTTATGCATTTGTTGAAAAAAATCAGAAGGGTATGGCTTTGCCTGCTTTTGGTTTCTTTTGTACTTGGCGCACTGTTTTGCCCGACAGAGGTGCGGGCGGACGAGCCGCCGCAAAAACTGGCCTTTACGAAATCGGTGAAAAAGCTGACGGCGGGAAAGTCGTATCAGTTTCAGGTAAATGTGCCAGAAGCGGTTACATGGTCGTCGGGCAATGAAAGGATCGCATCTGTGGACAGCACCGGAAAGGTGCGGGCAAAGCGCTACGGAAAGACCCATATTTATGCGTCGGCGGACGGCAGTAGGATCTCGCTGCTCTTACAGGTGAAGGGCAAAAAGATCGTGGGCATTGATCCGGGGCACCAGTCCCGGGGAAACAGCGGAACGGAACAAAATGGCCCCGGCTCGAAGGCCTACAAGGCGAAAGTGTCGGGCGGCACATACGGGAGGACGACCGGTATTCCGGAGTACAGGCTGACGCTTCAGATTGGGAAAAAATTAAAATCGGAGCTTGTGAACCGGGGCTACCAGGTGGTCATGACGCGCACAAAGCACAAGGTGAATATCTCGAATAAGCAGCGGGCGGTTTTCATCAACGAGAGCGGCGCAGATATCTGTGTGCGTCTTCATGCAGACGGGGTGGGTAACGCCTCCGTGCGGGGGGCTTCGGCCCAGTGCTCTTCCTCAAAAAGTCCCTATGTCAGCGGGCTTTATAAGAAGAGCAACAAGCTCTCGAAGGAGGTGCTTGCCGCTTACTGCAAAAAGACAGGGTTTCGAAGCCTTGGAACCTTTTACCGCGACGATCTCACCGGCACAAACTGGAGCACGGTTCCGACGACGCTTATCGAGCTTGGCTTTATGACAAATCCTTCGGATGACCGTTATATGGCTTCTGCCGCGGGGCAGAAAAAGATGGCGGCCGGTCTGGCGGACGGTATCGACGCGTATTTCGGGTTTTAATCGTCTATTGCCTTTTTGCGTAGAGTGAGGTATAATTTTTGGCGGAAAAATTTGCGGCTGTTCAGATGCTTCCGACTCTGAACGGCTCCTTACAAAATTTTACGAAATGAGGATACGACGATGAAAAAGAAGACATTTGTGACAAAAGAGCAGCTGGAAGCGATTGCAGAGCAGTTTCCCACGCCCTTTCATTTATATGATGAAAAAGGAATCCGCGCCAACGCACAGGCGGTGAAGGATGCATTTTCATGGAACAAAGGCTTTAAGGAATATTTTGCGGTGAAGGCGACTCCCAACCCGTTTTTGATTCAGATTCTGCACGAGTACGGCTGCGGCTGTGACTGCTCCTCCCTGGCGGAGCTGGTGCTCTCGGACGCCTGTAACGTCCGGGGCGAGGATATCATGTTTTCCTCCAACGATACGCCTGCGGAGGAATTTGTGAAGGCAAAGGAGCTTGGGGCGATCATCAATCTGGATGATTTCACCCATATTGCATTTCTGGAGGAATCTATCGGTGAGATTCCTAAGACCATCAGCCTTCGCTATAATCCGGGCGGTGTCTATGAGATCAGCAACGGCATTATGGACAACCCCGGCGATTCCAAGTACGGCATGACAAAGGCACAGCTCTTTAAAGGCTACCAGATTTTGAGGGAGAAGGGTGCGAAGCGTTTCGGGCTGCACTCATTTCTGGTGAGCAATACGGTGACGAACGATTACTATCCGACGCTGGCGCGCACGCTTTTCCAGCTTGTTGTCGAGTTAAAGGAGCAGACCGGCATCGAGATTGGCTTTATCAATCTCTCCGGCGGTGTGGGTATCGCCTACAAGCCTGAGGAGCAGGCCAACGATATCGCTGTCATCGGCGAGGGCGTGCATCAGGCATTCAACGAGATTCTGGTTCCCGCGGGGCTTTCCGATGTGGCGATTTACACCGAGATGGGACGCTTTATGATGGGGCCTTACGGCTGTCTGGTGACGCGGGCGCTGCATGAGAAGCATATTTACAAGGAGTATATCGGCGTGGATGCATGCGCGGCAAATCTGATGCGCCCGGCGATGTACGGCGCATACCATCACATCACGGTTATGGGCAAGGAAAATAAGCCCTGTGACCATATGTATGACATTGTGGGTGCGCTCTGCGAGAACAACGACAAATTTGCCATCGACCGCATGCTGCCGAAGATCGACAAGGGCGATCTGCTGGTCATTCATGATACGGGGGCGCACGGCTTTGCCATGGGCTACAACTATAACGGACGGCTCTGGTCGTCGGAAATTCTGTTGCAGGAGGACGGCACGCCGAAGCTCATCCGTCGGGCACAGACCGTTGCGGACTATTATTCGACCTTTGACTGCTTTGACGAGTTTAAGGGAAAATTGCAGTAGGGTGCTTTCTGCGGTGCAAAAAATATATGACATAAATTTTGAAGGAGACATCACGGGTGCGGATGGCTCCTTTTTATTTTTGTATTTCGAAAAAAAGTGTAAGATGTTCGCACGGATCCATAGTTAATAGGTGAAAGGAGGGTGGTGCGGTTGGAGGATGACAAAATTATCGACCTGTTTTTTGGGCGCTCGGAGCAGGCGCTCGCGGAGCTGGCATCAAAATATGGAACGGTGTATCAAAGGCTTGCAAAAAACATTTTAAACAATGCGCTTGATGCAGAGGAATGTGTCAATGACGCGTATCTGGGGGTATGGAACACGATACCGCCAAAACGGCCGGAGGCACTGTTGCCTTTTGTGTGCAGGATTGTCCGCAATCTTTCCATCACGAAGTATCATGCCAACACCGCGCAGAAGCGAAACAGCGTATATGACGCTGCTTTGGAGGAGTTAGAGGAGTGCCTTGCATCGCGGGGAAGCGTGGAGGAGGAAGTGTCGGCAAAGGAGCTGTCACAGCTGATCGATTCTTTCCTGGACACTTTGGACCGGGAGAGCCGTATTCTGTTTGTCAGGCGTTACTGGTATGCGGATTCAGTATCGGAGATTGCCGCGCGGATTGGAATCAGCAGTAACAGTGCTTCGGTTCGTCTCTCACGCATACGTGGGAAATTGCGAAAATATTTAAAGAAAGAAGGATATGAGCTATGAAAAAAGAAACGATATCGGAGGCAATCGGGGGAATCAGTATGAGACATATCAGGGAAGCGGGAGATTGTGCAGTTGCAGAAAATACTGATTTAAAGAGCCGTGCGGGGAAGAGAACGGCTTTTGGAAGGAAATTTTTGCGGGTGGCAGCGGCATCGGCAGTATTGATGGCAGGTATTATGGTGTGTGTCAGCACCCCTGCTGTTGCGGAGCCGATCAAAGGCTATTTTCACGATATTATGAGATGGGATGGTGCGGTGGTTGGCCTCGTGTACGAAAATGCAACGAATGAAATTCAAATTGATGCAGGAAAAGCAGTTTCGGAGGATGGAAGGACTGTTTTGCCGCTGTCTTTTACGCTTCTGGATCAGACAAAGGAACCGTATCGACGTGCCATGGAGGAGATCGCCCTGGGAGATTACCGGGTTCTTGACCCGTCAGGAAACGAAGTAATTGCTGCATCAGGCCAGCAGGAGGAAATCGGAAACCTGGAGGGCGGCAGGGCGTCGCTGGTGCAGACGTTTGACGCGCCGGAGTTATTGGCGGCTGGAAAATACACACTTGTCATAGAATCGGTTTACGGACTGAAAAAGGCGGAGCAGCCCTTGCGGCTCGAGGGACACTGGGAATGTGTATTTACAGTTGAGCCGTAGGGTGTACCGCGCATTTCACTGTATTGCGGCGAAGGATTTCATAGGTAATTTATTGTGTCGGTTCAAACCCGTGAAAAATCTTTCTCGCACAGACCGCGATCAGAAGGGAGACGATCCCGGCGAAGAACACGACGGCAGACTCTGCGCCTGCGCAGATTTCAAACAGGACGCCGTAGAGCGCGTTGCCGAGGGGCTGTGCGCACATGGAGATCGTGAGGATGACGGCGATTACCTTTCCGATCAGGTGCGGCGGCGTTTCCACCTGGACAAAGGACATCATTTGCACCGAAAAAATGGTTGAGCAAACCATGGAAAGGAAACAGCATACGGTGATGACAAAGTAAACGCCAGGGTCGGATGGCACAAGAAGCAGGGCGGCGGCAATCGGAAATACGCATATGGTGCAGGCGATGATGAGGTTACCCGCTTTCTGGATGGACAGCTTTTTTGCAAATATTCCGGCACATACGCCGCCTAAGAGCCCGCCGGCCGCCAGAGCGCCCTGGGCAAAGCCGTACAGTCTGTTTGCGAGGGCTGCCTCAAAATCTAAGACCTCGGTTATGAGGTAGGGCAGTGCGACGACGATCATTGCAGACAGGAAGAGATTTACGCCGCAGATTATCAGCAGGGTTTTTCCGATTACAGGCTTGATGCAGCGGATGAAGCGAATGCTCTCCGAAAAATCGGACCGAACGGACTGCCAGATGCCGCCGCAGGACACCCGTTTTTCAAAAGGGATATGGATGAACAGCTCCATCACGGCTGAGAAAAAGAAACATATGATACAGACGTATAATACCGGTATCAGTCCGCAGGCGCTGTACAAGATACCGCCGAGGGAGGGGCCGACGAGGGCGGAGAAGGAGTTTACCATATTGATGACGGAGTTTGCCTCTATCACATGTTCTGCGGGCACCAGCGAGGGGATGCTGGCCTGCACGGAGGGCTGATATGCGCCGGCGATGCCGTAGAGGAGCATCAGTGTGACGGTGATCAGAAGGATGGGATTTCCTATTTGCATGAGGAGGGAAAATGCCAGGATGAGTGCCGATGTAAAAAAGTCCAAAGCGACCATGATGTTCCGCTTGTTCATCCGGTCCGCGACGATGCCGCCGATGGGAGAGAGCAGGATTGCGGGGATAAAGGAGCAGGCCATGACGGTTCCGTAAAGCGCTGAGGAGCCGGTCAGGTTTAATAAATATAGCGGCAGGGCAAACCGGATGGTGGCATTGCCGAACAGGGAGATGATCTGGCCGATGACGACCAGTGAAAAGTTTCTGGAAAACAGTTTTTGGTTCATTTTTTTTCTCCTTTTAATACCGAACGTTGGTATGAATTTGCTTTTAAAAATATCTGTCCGTATTTCAGGGCAGATATTTATGCATATGCATAAAAATGCGTAATACTTTGAAGATATAGCTATTTGTTTTTCTGGTAGATGGAGGTCAGCTCCTGCAGCCGCGCTAACATTTCCTCGTCCATAATATCCAGGCCAAAGCCCCGCAGCATCTGGGTGAATACCATAAATTTGCGGTAGGATTCCTCCTCGGTGTTGTCGAAGATCATGGGGTTCATCCACACATTCGCCGCCAGAAGAATCAGCTCCGCAAGCTGCGCCGGATAATCTGTCTGAATCGAGCCGTCTGCGATGCCCTGCTCGATGATGGGTTGGATGTAGTTGGGCGCCGCCTGATCCACGGTGTCGTGCAAAAGACTAAAAAGAAGTTTTGGATTGTTGCTAAAATCAGGTGCCGCGGTAAAAATCTCATTCTGTTCGGGGCGGCTGATGGAAGCCTTGAAAATGGTTTTCAGCTTTTCCTGGCCGTTTAAGTCCCTGCGGTCGCGGATGTCTGCCAGCAGGCGGTTGGACTCCGACGTGATCCGGTCTGTGACTGCGATGAGGATATCCTCCTTTGACTTAAAATGGTGGTAGATTGCGCCCTTGCTCAGTCCTCCCAGGTTGTTGATCATATCCTGAATCGAGGTGTGCTCATAGCCCTTTTCGATAAACAGTCGGTCGGCGACATCTAAAATCAGATTGACGGTTTCTTCTGGATGCTTGTTGCGTGCCATGTCTCTATTACCTCTTTAAACATACTGTCAGTATGTATGGATGTTAACATACTATTGGTATGTTTGTCAAGAAGTATTTTATAATGACGTTGCGAAATGACAGCAAATAATTGTAAATAATAGCATGTTATGTTGCATGGAAGTTGTTTAAAAAATGCTTGCATTTGTCGGAAAAATGTGCTAATATACTTTTTGTTGAGCAGTAATATGATAGTAAGCCGATGTGTCGGAATGGCAGACGAGGCAGACTCAAAATCTGTTGTGGGCAACCACGTGT
>CASCGD010000118.1 GCA_949132985.1 uncultured Lachnospiraceae bacterium | reverse complement strand
CTCCTTTTTGCCTGCTTTTTGGCATACAGGTATACCCGCAGGGTGATTCCTCCTTTTTGCCTGCTTTTTGGCATACAGGTATACCCGCAGGGTGATTCCTCCTTCTAAGGTAACGCCCGTTCACTTTGATCGCGGGCATGTCGTCGGAAGGCATGCAAAAAAATGCTTTGCATTTTTCCTTCTCTTGCTTGGTTAATAATCGACTTTTTCCAGGCAGAGTCCGCACGCAGGGGCAGTGGGACCTGCCACGCGTCTGTTTTTTGCTTCTAAAATCTCCGGGATCTGCTCCGGCCGCATTTTTCCGGCGCCTACCTCCAGCAAAGTGCCGACCATGATCCGCACCATATGCTGCAGAAAACCCGTTCCGTGAAAGGTAAAATAGACCTGATTTTTACTGCGTTTCACGGTGATGGAATCCACGAAACGAACCGTGGATTTTTTCATTTTCGGGTTGCCGCAGAAGCTCTTAAAATCGTGCTGGCCCTGCAAATACGCTGCGGCCTTTGTCATAGCGTCCACGTCCGGCTCAAAGTCCAGCCGGGAGACGTAGCGGCGCTGAAAGATTGGTTTTCCACCGCCCACATAGCAGGTGTAGGAATAAGTCTTTCCCATCGCATTGTAGCGGGCGTGAAAACGCTCGGAGGCCTCCCGCACGTCGATGATGCCGATATCGTCGGGCAGATAGCGGTTCAGATAGTCCTGAATCTGCGAAGGGGAGAGGGGAGTGTCCAGCCGCACACTGGCGGTCATGGCCTTTGCGTGCACGCCCGCGTCGGTGCGTCCCGCGCCGATGACATCGGGAATCTCTTCCATTTCACACATTCTCTGAAGCACGGTTTCTATTTTTCCCTGAATGGTGTCTTTGCCCGGCTGGTGTTCCCAGCCGAAATATCTGGTTCCGTCATAGGCAATGATAAGCTTGTAATTTTTCATAGGTTCGATTGTAGCAGAATTTTGAAAAAAAGTCTATTGACAAATCAAAATGTTGTGCTAAAATAGTACAGAAACAAAACAGTTCAGAAATAAAACAGTTTTGATTTTGAACTAAAGGGGGAATCAGTAAGAAATGAAAGACTGCGCATAGTTCGGTTCGGCGGAATTTGCCATACAGGTACTTTAAGAAAAGTGAGGTGGGAGCTTGGAGCGAGGGGATTACATAGGTTATCAAATGAGATATTTTAATCAGTGTATGAAGCAAAGAATCAACCAGAAGAGGCGCGAAAGGGAGGAAAATTATGGCATTTCTATGATGGACGGCTGGATTTTGCGCTATCTGGATGAGCATTCCGACGAGGAGGTCTGGCAAAAAAATATTGAGACGGATCTTCATATCAAAAAATCTGCACTGACACAGCAACTGAATGAGCTGGAAGCGAAGGGGCTGATCCGGCGCAGCATTTCGGAGCATGACAGCCGTTATAAGTGCATCAGCCGGACCGGGCGGGCATTGGAGATCTTTCAGGATATTATGGAAGAGGTTGAGGAGCACGAGCAGCTGATCAAAACGGGAATTGATGAGCGGGATATGGAAGTTTTTTCCCGTGTTCTGGACCAGATGATAAAAAATGTCAGCGGGGAACAAAAGAAGGTCCGCAGACCGGATTGGATGTGTAAAAATGACCGTATATGACGCATTGGAAAAACGGCATGTAATGCCCAGAGCATGGGACGACTGGTCAGGTTACCGCAGGGAGTGGAGCCAGTGGATCATCCGCTTGTGCAAACAGGACACCAGCATTCTGATCGTCGGTGCAGGCGCGTGCAACGATTATGATTTAGCGTATTTTGCAGGTTTTTTTGAAAGAATCTATCTGTTTGACCTCGACGAAAAAGCGATGCAGGAGGGCTTAAAAAAAGTTCCCGCAGCGCGGCGTGACAGGATCAGTTTGTTGACGGGTGACTTACTTTCTGTTTATCCAAAGCAGTATCAGGAGTTTTGCAGGAGGATACAGGAGGAGGTAAACCGGCGGGGGAAGAACACCGATCTTAGTGGGCTGGCGGATGATGCATTGTCGATGGTGGAGGAAATGTATGCGTCATCCAGGAGGCAGCGGAAAAACATGGCGCTTCCACACGCTGATTATGTAGCGGCGGCAGGCGTGCACAGTCAGATCAACCATATGCTGCCGTGGATCTGGGAGGCGTATATGCAGGCACTTGCTCAGCGGGAGGAGACGGTTTTTCAGCGCATCGCGCAGGAAAATTGTCTGCTCATGAAGGAGGTCAACGACAAATTGCTTGCATCAGCGGGCCGGCGGTTGTTTGTCTCCGCAGAAAAATCCCGTGCAGGCGTACTCGGCGGCATCGAGGGCGCCAGGCAGGCGCTTGACGATTTGAAAAGCCGCCCGGACGGCAGAAATCTTCAGCTCACAGGCCGCCGTATCCTCCCCTGGCCATACGATCTCAGACAAGGTATCATCTACGAGATGGAAGCGCTGGTGCTCACAAAAAACGCCAGCGTATAGCGCGGCTTTTTCGAGCCTGGCAACCGCTGCGTTTGAAACCAAGCAAAAGCGTGTCAGGTATAGGCATCAAACAACCAACTTATAGCGAGTAAGATTGTTTAAACATACGAAAACCGGCCGGCAGCGGTCTGCCTGTTCCTAGATAAAGACCGTTATAAAAACGCCGGTGCTTAGCGCGGCCTTTTCGAGCTTAGCAAGCGCTGCGTTTGAAATCAAGCGAAAGCGTGTCAGGTATGGGCAAATGATAACCAACCGACAGAGCGCAAGAATGTTTGAGCATACGAAAACCAGCCGGCAGCGGTCTGCCTGTTCCTGGATAAAGACCGTTATAAAAACGCCGGTGCTTAGCGAGGTCTTTTCGAGCTTAGCAACCGCTGCGTTTTTATCCGAGCGAAAGCGTGTCTTTATCAGGAACAGGCAGACCGCTGCCGGCGTCCTAAATAAAATATTGTAAAAAGGAAGTGATAAACCATGCTAAAAACATTGGGAGCACAGGTAAAAGAGTTCAAAGCGGCCTCCATCGCCACACCTCTGTGCATGATTTTAGAGGTTTTGATGGAGACGGTCATCCCCTTTTTCATGGCCTCCATTATCGATGACGGCGTGGACAAGGGAGATCTGCACCACATCTATATGGTAGGCTTTGCGATGCTTGTGATCGCGCTGATCGGCCTGCTCGGAGGGCTGGGCGGCGGACATTACGGAGCAAAGGCCTCGACGGGCTTTGCCAAAAATTTGCGGGAAGCGATGTTTGCGAATATTCAGACCTTCTCCTTTGCCAATATCGATAAATTTTCAACCGCGGGACTGGTGACGCGTTTAACAACGGATGTCACCAACCTCCAGAACGCATATCAGATGATCCTGCGCATGTGCATCCGCGCACCCATCAGCATGATCTGTGCTCTGGCGATGAGTTATGTCATCTGCCCGCGGCTCGCGAATGTCTATCTGGTTGCCGTTATCATTCTGGCGACGCTACTTATGCTTCTCATGATGCGAACGCATCACTATTTTACACAGGTGTTCGAGAAATATGATGATCTAAATGCCAGCGTTCAGGAAAACGTTGCGGGTATTCGTGTCGTGAAGGCATTCGTGCGGGAGGACTATGAAAAGGAGCAGTTCACGGCAGCGAGCCGCAATCTTTACAAAATGTTTGTGAAGGCGGAAAAGTTGATTTCCCTTAACGCGCCACTCATGCAGTTTACGGTATACAGCTGTATTTTGCTGATCTCATGGCTGGGTGCGCGGATGGTCGTTTTGGAGGGTTTAAGCACCGGCGATCTCATGAGCATGCTCGCCTACTGCATGAATATTCTGATGCATTTGATGATGCTTTCGATGGTGTTTGTTATGATTGTAATGTCGGCGGCCAGCGGGCGGCGCGTCGCAGAAGTCATTAACGAGGAGAGCACCCTGGCAAATCCTGAAAATCCAGATTATGAGGTATGCGACGGAAGCGTCTGCTTTGATCAGGTCAGCTTTGACTATCATGGAAACCGAGAGCATCCGATTTTGAAAAATATAAATCTGGATATTCGTGCGGGGGAGACGATCGGCATCATCGGCGGTACGGGAAGCTCGAAGTCGAGCCTTGTAAACCTGATTAGCCGTCTCTATGACGTGACGGACGGTGCGGTTTACGTGGGCGGTAAGGATGTGCGCAGCTACGATTTGGATACGCTGCGAAATCAGGTGGCTGTTGTCCTGCAGAAAAATGTGCTTTTTTCCGGCACGGTTCTGGAAAATCTGCGCTGGGGAGATGAGGAGGCCACGGAGGAGCAGTGTAGGCAGGCCTGCCGGCTTGCCTGCGCGGATGAATTTATTGAGCGGCTTTCAGAGGGCTATGATACATATTTGGAGCAGGGCGGCAGCAACCTGTCCGGCGGTCAGAAGCAGCGGCTTTGTATTGCGCGGGCACTCTTAAAAAAGCCGAAGATACTGATTTTGGATGACAGTACCAGCGCGGTGGACACAGCTACCGACGCGAAGATCCGACGTGCGTTTGCGGAGCATATTCCGGATACCACAAAGTTTATCATTGCGCAGCGAATTTCCTCAGTGCAGGGTGCCGATCGTATTATCGTGATGGAGGACGGAGAGATTCTCGGCTTTGACACACATGAAAAGCTGCTTGCGGACAGCGAGATTTATCGAGATATCTACGAATCCCAGACGAAGGGCGGTGGCGATTTTGATGAGAAGGCAGGTGAGAGCTGATGGCAGAAAAGGTAAGAGAGTTTAAAGGAGGCAGGCGCGCTCCTCAGGGCCCGCGTCCAAAGCTGGCGCATCCAGGAAAGACCCTTCTTCGGATTATGTGCTATTTGATGCGCTATTATCCGGTTCACATCGTTGTTGTGGTGATTGCGATCTTTGCGGGTGTGCTCTGCAATGTTCAGGGGACATGGTTTATGAAGGATCTGATCGACGTGTACGTCAGACCGTTGCTTTTTGATAAAAATCCTGATTTTGGCGGGCTTGCGCAGGCGATCAGGCGGGTCGGCGGTTTTTATCTCCTGGGCGTGCTGGCGGCGTTTGCGCAGAACCGGATTATGGTCTATGTAACCCAGGGGACGCTGATGCATATGAGAAACGAGATGTTTGTACATATGGAGACGCTGCCGATCAAATATTTTGATGAGCACCCCCACGGCGACGTAATGAGCATGTACACGAACGATATCGACACGATGCGGCAGATGATCTCCCAGAGTATGCCCCAGTTTTTGAACAGTGCGATCACGATTGTGAGTGTGCTTGTGAGCATGATTCTTTTAAGCGTTCCGCTCACGCTTGTGACGCTTGTGATGGTGGCGGTGCTGCTCTTCTCCACGAAAAAAGCGACGGGCTTAAGCGGACGCTATTTTGTGCAGCAGCAGCGCGATCTGGGGACGCTCAACGGCTGCATCGAGGAGCTGATGGAAGGGCAGAAGGTCGTCAAAGTGTTCTGCCATGAGGATCAGGCTCTCGCACAATTTCGGAAGCTGAATCATCAGTTATATGAGAGTGCCTACAACGCAAACAGGTTTGTAAACATTTTAGGGCCGATCAACGCGCAGCTCGGCAACGTGAGCTATGTGCTGTGTGCGATGGTGGGCGGCGTACTTGCCCTTTCCGGCAGTTTTGATTTTACGCTCGGGTCGCTGGCAAGCTTTCTGACATTTAACAAGAGCTTTTACATGCCGATCAACCAGGTGAGCCAGCAGCTCAACGCGGTTGTGATGGCGCTTGCCGGTGCGGACCGCATCTTTACGCTGCTGGACGAGAAGCCCGAGACAGACGCGGGCTATGTCACTCTCGTCAACGCGAAGCGGGAGAACGGGAAGCTTGTGGAGAGCGATACGCGCAGTGGCTTGTGGGCGTGGAAGCATGTGCATCAGGCGGATGGAAGCGTAGATTATGTGGAGCTGACCGGAGACGTTGTGTTTGATGACGTGGATTTCGGGTATGTGCCACAGAAGCTTGTTTTGCGGAACGTAAATTTATATGCGACACCGGGGCAGAAGATTGCCTTTGTAGGCTCCACCGGGGCCGGCAAGACGACGATCACGAACCTTATCAACCGTTTTTACGATATTCAGGACGGGAAAATCCGCTACGACGGCATCAACATCAACAAAATCAAAAAGGCGGATCTGCGCCATTCCCTTGGTATGGTATTGCAGGATACGCACCTGTTTACCGGGACAGTTATGGAGAATATCCGTTACGGAAAGCTGGATGCCACGGATGACGAGGTCATCGCTGCGGCAAAGCTGGCCAACGCCGACGGCTTTATCCGGCATTTATCCCACGGATATGACACGATGCTCACCGGTGACGGCGCGGCGCTTAGTCAGGGTCAGCGCCAGCTTCTGTCGATTGCCCGGGCGGCGGTCGCCGACCCTCCGGTACTCATTTTAGACGAGGCCACCAGCTCCATCGATACGAGAACCGAGCGTATCGTGCAGGAGGGCATGGACCGGCTGATGAAGGGCCGGACCACGTTTGTCATCGCCCATCGCCTGTCCACCGTGCGAAACAGTGACTGCATCATCGTTTTAGAGCAGGGACGGATTATTGAGCGCGGCAATCATGCGCAGCTGATAGAGGAGAAGGGGAAGTATTATCAGCTTTATACCGGGAGTGCGGGGTAAAAAGGATGCGAGGGCTATAAAAATGTGAAATGATAAATATGAACCAGAAGGCGAATGGTATATTAAGTACGCATTTGCCAGATAACGGAGCGTGCAATTGATGTAAAAAACTGATAGATCTTCCATCTGCTTACGGTTTTCTAAATGAACAGGAATTGTGAACAGAGAAGGCAGTCTGATACAGTAAATTTTCTGATATGCGAAACAGGAGGAAATACCCTCCGGGCATACCTGTATGCCAAAAAGCGGGCAAAGGAGGAATAATATATGGAATTATTTACACAGCGGCTAGTCTTGCGTCCCTGGAATCTAAAGGATGCAGATAATTTGTACCGGTATGCAAAAAATACAAATGTCGGTCCGGTGGCCGGTTGGCCGGCACATACAAGCGTTGAAAACAGCCGGGAGATTATTAAAACGGTGTTTGCTGCGGAAGAAACATATGCCGTGTGTCTAAAAACGGATCATCTGGCGGTCGGATGCATCGCTATTACAGTCGGTGCTAAGAGCAATATGAAGCTCCCGGAGGACGAAGGTGAAATCGGCTACTGGATCGGAGAGCCGTTCTGGGGGCAGGGGCTGATTCCGGAAGCATGTATTGAGCTGATACGCCATGGTTTTGAAGATTTAAAGTTGAAAAAGCTCTGGTGCGGGTATTTTGAGGGCAATGAAAAGTCCAGGCGCGTACAGGAAAAATGCGGCTTTGTTTATCACCATACCAATAAAGATCTGTACTGGGAGCTGATGGATGATATTCGGACAGAGCATGTCACTGTTTTGGAACCGATGACAGTACGCCTGAGAGGGGCAGGAGACAAAAGCGGATACTGCATTATCCGAAGCCTGCAAAAAGATGAAATAAACCTGTTGCAGGATTTTACATATGAAGCGATATTTATTCCGGAAGGGGAGGAGCCGCCTGCACAGGAAATTGTTGAACGACCGGAATTGAGGATATATACGGATGGCTTTGGAACAAGGAAGGGAGATCACTGCCTTGTAGCGGATGTTGGAGGGCAGCCAGTCGGCGCAGTGTGGACGCGGATCATGGACGATTACGGTCATATCGATGATGATACGCCGTCACTCGCTATCTCGCTGTATAAGGAATACCGCGGGCAGGGCATCGGATCGAAGCTGATGAAGAAGATATGCGGGCTGTTGAAAGAACATGGATATCACAAGGTATCACTCTCCGTCTGGAAAGCAAATTACGCGGTAAAAATGTATCGCGAGGCTGGCTTTGAGATCGTTGGTGAAAATGAGAAGGAATATATCATGCTTTGCAGTTTATGAAGTGCAGCAGATCTGTGAAGAAGCATAGAAAGGGACAGGCTATAAGAAAACAACAGAGAATCGCACATCAGCAGCCTTTGTGAAGTTATCGGACTGTTTTGTCGAACAGCAAGGAAGGAAACACTGGGCTGTGGAAAGCGTGCACCGGCACAGATCATCGAAGAATTGATGAAAATAAAAATCTGCACTTCAGGATTTGATGAGCGCAGACATTCCTGCGCTTGTCATGATGGAAATTAATTTTCTCCTTGCAAATGCAGTTCCAATGTGATAAAATACCTCGCAGGCAGGCAGGCAGGCAGGCAGGCAGGCAGGCAGGCAGGCAGGCAGGCAGGCA
>CASCGD010000117.1 GCA_949132985.1 uncultured Lachnospiraceae bacterium | reverse complement strand
AAATGCCGGAAAAATAATTCGCTGTTTGCTTCTCCCTCAATTCGCCGTCCGACAATATATCCCTTCGCCCCTGACACTGCGGCCTTTGCACTGATCTCTCCAAAGTTCAGCTTCGCCAGCACGTTTTTTTGGTTTTTTGCAAAAATACTTCTTCCGTCGTTGTAGAAGGAAATAAAATTGTCCAGCATTTCGTGTCCGTGAAGGCTTCCGTCCTCATTTACAGCATCCACATACGGCGAGTAAAAACCGTCCGTCTTGCTGAAATTTGCCCACAGCAGAAAATAGGACGCCCCGGATGCGGACACGATATCCCGTATCTGGTTATACCAGTCTTTATTTTTGTTTCCGGTTTTCAGAAGCGCGGTCTGGTTGTCTCCCGGCGCCGGGTCATCCGCTGCTCCGGTCTCGCTCACGGCTAACAGCTTTCTATGCTTCTTTGCAAAGGTGTCCACCACCTTCAGCTGCTTTTTGAACTGCCCCATAAATACACCGTCGTCCGCTGGCTTTCTGTCGTACATATCAAAGCCCACCATATCCACCCAGGCATCTCCCGGATAGCGCAGCTCAAAATCCGAAACCGTTCCGGCACCGCTGTTGCTGGGGCTGTAAGCATAGATCAGATTGTGGACCTTTTTTGTGTCTCGCAGGTATTCCACCGTGTAGCGGTAAACGTTTTTGTAGGTCTTCGCGTCGCAGAACGCAGCGCCCCACCAGAACCAGCTTCCGGTGTTCTCATGGAAAGGTCGAAATACAACCGCAGTTTTCACCTGCTTTGCATAATCCGCGATCATGTCCAGATAGGCGTTGTACACCGCGTTGTATTTCCCGCCCGGCAAAATCTGGTTCATCGGGTCGCCGGCAGTGTCGTTGGGCGTGTATCCCCCAAACACATATTTTGCGTAAGACGGCTCAGATTTTTTGTACTTCGTGTTCTTCTTCACCTTGGCAAAGTTCGGCATATGTGCCGACAGGGTAACGATGGCGCCCTCGGCAGCCGCCTCGTTTGTGAGAAGCGCCGCCGCCTTTACCGTGTTGGCGGCGGTATTCTTAAGCGGCTTTTTATGTGTCTGATTATATTTTTCCACGCTGTACTCATTTCCGGTCAGAGAAAGTGTGTCGATACCAAATACACCGGAAATGGACCCCGTCACATCTTTCGTATCCGAACTGCTAAGTGCCGCATTGCCCGCCTTGTGGTGAATATCGTTCTGGTGCCCGTAAATTACACTGTCGGAGGAGCCGACCGCTTTCAGGTACGCATAGATTTTTTTCGCCTGCTCCGTTGCCTTCGGATCCGCCAGCGCCACACTTGCCGCCAGCTTTGTCTTCTGCTGCTTTCCATTTTTCTTATAAGTTACAAGCTTGCCGCCCGAGACTAAGATCTTCTTTGTGTTCTTCACCGCAACGGTGGAGTCTGCCGAAGCATCCTTTGTATCTCCTCCCACAATGCTGAGGTTGTCAATCCAAACAGCCCCCTTATAGTCCGTATTTTTACCAACGATCTGAAGCGCCAGCTTCTTCACGTCGGAGGCTTTCTCCGAAAGAGCGTCAAAGCGGATGGAAACCGGCAGCTTTTTGAGTGTTCCTGATACGGTTTCAGCCGTGCTTAAATCCAGATCCGAATACGCATCCAGACCTTCATCGCAATACAATTTAACCGCAAAAGAACCGGTGGTCATCCTGGATGAGTCGTAAAAAAACTCCATCAACGCGCCTGTCGCGCCACAGAGGTTCACGCCCTTTTTGTCTGCCGGCTCCCACACGGCCACTGCCTGAGACCAGCTCTTATCTTTATCGCCGCTGTAGTCCAGGTTAAATTTTAACTGTCCGTTATCCGCTTCCACGGAAGAGCCTTCCCCTCCGGAATACTCATATTCCCAGCCCGCACCGTAGTACCAGCCGCTGATGCCGTCGTTAAAATTAAATTCCCTGAGAGATGTCTGCTCTGCGGCATAAACGGCAGCCGTCCCTGCAAACCCGCTCAATGGTATCCCTCCAATCCCCACGGCCAGCGCTATGGAAAGTGCCAGTCCCTTTTTCACAAATTGCTTTTTTCTCATCATGCCCTCCATAAAAATTTAGATGAATCATTTGCCGTATCAAACAGATAAATTTCCCGTGCACAGATAAATTTGGCTTTATTAAGTATAAATTAGAATTAAATTTAAGTTAATATTGTATTTATTTTTCGTCGTAATTACTTAATTCTCGGTTTTTTCGTCTTTTTCCTGCGGTTTTTTTGTTCAATAGTTACAATACGGCAGCAAAGGGACAAAAAACCGGCACCCCGAGCGGTTCGCGGGAGTACCGGATTCCTGAAACTACCTGTTTTGCAATTGTAAAAAGCCTGACGTCCTTCGGGGCATCTGCGGTCTTTCCAAAAGCAGGCTCTCCGTGACGGTTGTCCCTGACCATCTATCGTCACGCCGCCTGCCACAAATTCCTGCGTGTTCCTCCTAAATATGAAAGCGCTTCTGGACGTCACTCATCTTTCCGAGCACCAGCACGGTGCTCTCCCCGTCCAGACGGGTATCCGGCTCCGTTGTCAGTACCAGCTTCCCGTCCCGTTTTATACCGAGGATATTCAGGTTAAATTTCTTTCGGATATCCAGCTGCGCAACCGTCTTTCCCCACCAGTCCCGGGGGACCTCCACCTCAAAAATGCCGTAATCCTGATTGATCTCAATGTAGTCGGCGATATGGTCTGCCGTATAGCGTATGGCAGTCCAGCGCGCAAGCTCGCGTTCCGGGTAGACTACCTCGTCCGCGCCGTTGCGCAGCAAAAATTTTGCCTGAATATCCCGGGACGCACGGCTCACCACAAACTTTGCCCCCAGCTCCTTCAAAAGCGAGGTTGTCTCAAGAGAACTCTGGAAATCGCTGCCGATGGCGACGATACACAAATCGAAATCCCGCACGCCAAGACATTTTAAAAATTCCTCGTTCGTGCTGTCCCCGATCTGCGCACTCGTGACGTAGGGCATAATATCCTCCACCCGCTCTTCATTCTTGTCCACAACCATCACCTGATGCTCCAGCTCATTCATCTTCTTTGCCACATGTCTTCCAAAACGGCCCAGGCCCACCAGTAATACAGATTTCATACGATTTTTTCTCCTTCTATCCTTCTGATTTATAGTCACGTCTATCCGACGGTTATCTTCTCCCGCGGCGCTTTCGACACATGCGGCTTCGTGCCGGACATCGCCGCAAAAACGACCGTCAGTCCGCCCACACGCCCGAAATACATGAGCACCGTCAATATGATATGGCTCGCCAGAGACAGCTGCGGTGTCAGTCCCAGCGTCAGCCCCACGGTTCCGATGGCCGAACCGGCCTCAAAAATGCATACGAGCATCGGCAGATTTTCGATACTGCTGATCAAAATACCGCCGCCCAGACAGAAAACCAGATACATAACCAGCACCGCCGCCGCATATTTGACTGTCTCGCCGGCAATGCGCCGGTCAAAAACCTCCACATGCTCCCTGCGGCGAAACACCGATATCATGGACAGCACAAGCACCGCTGCCGTAGTCGTTTTCATTCCTCCCGCCGTGGAACCGGGAGATCCGCCGATCAGCATGAGAATTGTCATAATTGACAGCCCTGATTCACTCATATTGGTCAGATCCAGCGTATTAAAACCCGCAGTGCGCGGCGTCACCGCCTGAAAGAGCGCGCCCCAGAAGCGCTTTGCGCCGGAGAGTCCCGCCCACTGGGGATAAGAAAACTCGATAAAATAGTAGTACAGCGCAGGCAGGATGATCAGCACCGCCGTCATGAAAAGCACAACCTTTGTCTGCATCCGGTAGCGCCGGATCTTCCACTTATGCGTGCGGATATCGTTCCACGTCAGAAAACCGATTCCCCCGGCGATGATTAAGAGCATAATCACGACATTGACCACCGGATCTGCCGCATACGCCACAAGCGACGAGTAATGCTCCCGCACCCCCATCAGATCAAAACCCGCATTGCAGAAAGCGGAGACGGAATGCCAGATGGCATACCACAGCCCCTGACCGGGGCCAAAATCCCGGTAAAACACCGGAAACATCATCACAGCACCGACAAGCTCGATCCCAAAGGCCGTCAGCACGATAAACCGGGTCAGCCGTACAATGCCGCCCACCTGCGGCGCCGCGATACTCTCCTGCATCGTACTCCGCTGCATCAGCCCGATCTTTTTACCCGACACAATCGTCACCGCAACCGCCACTGTTATGACACCCATACCGCCGATCTGTATCAGCCCCAGAATTACCGCCTGGCCAAAACCGCTCCAGTAGCTCGCCGTGTCCTGAACCACCAGCCCCGTCACACAGGTGGCGGAGGTCGCCGTAAACAGTGCATCCATAAAGGATGCGCCGCCCTTTCCCTGTGTCGAAACGGGCAGCATCAACAAAAGCGCCCCGGTCAGTATCACTGCCAGAAAACCCAGTATAATAATCTGAAAAGAGGAAAGATGTCTCCTCACACGTAATTCTTCCATATTGCTCCCTCGTTTGGATTCATTTTATTGATGCCATTGCACCATGTCGGCCATCCTCGTACTTCACTTCGGCCCGCATTCGCCAGGTGGTCAGGTATTACCTGCACGAACCTCCTGCTTCGCCTTCTTCTCACATTCGCCAAGTGTCCTTATGAATTATACCACTTTATCAAAAATGTGAATATATATTTTTACATTATTTCCCCTTGACAAATAAGACTACCCGTTGTAGTCTTTATACAAAGACTACTCCATGTGGTCTTTGATAAAAGGCAAGGGCGGCATATTTTTCGGACTGTCTCCGCCAACATGTCCGAAAGCCGCATCAGGCGCTGCCTTTGAGAAAAAGGCTGTCTGCGGAACATTTTTCGGATGATCTTCCGGCTACATAGCCGAAAGCCGCAGCAGGCGCTGCCTTTGAGAAAAAGGCTGTCTGCGAAACATTTTTCGGATGATCTTCCGGCTACATAGCCGAAAGCCGCGGCGGCGCTGCCATAATAAGGAGGAAGCTTTTATGAGAGGAATTGACACTGTTTTTACGGCTCTGCTGGACATGAGCATCCGGGCAGGCTGGCTTATGCTGGCAGTTATTGTATTGCGGCTGGTTGTTCGAGGCGCACCCGGGTGGATGCGGTGCGTGCTCTGGGCCTTTGTCGCTCTGCGGCTCACATGCCCCTTTTCGGTGCCGAGCGCATTCAGCCTTGTGCCGGATGCGCAGACCGTCCGAACGGACGATGCAGCGTCCGCCCCTGTCCCGGAAGGCTCAACCGGTATAAGAGCCGCAGACGACGCCGCCGGACCTGCCGCCCCTGAATCGCTGACGCACAGTCCCGACTCCCGCAAAGAAAATTCACGCTCCATCCCGACAGCTCGCCTAAGCATCCTGTGGCTGAGCGGGCTGGTTCTCTTTATCGGTTACGCGCTCTTTGGCTCTGTGCGGCTGCGCCGAAATGTCTCGGAAGCCGCAAAGCTGCGCGACAACATCTACCTGTGCGACCGCATCCGCTCGCCCTTTATTTACGGCCTGATCCGGCCTGCGGTTTATCTGCCCACGGGACTGGATGCAGATGCCATGCAGTACGTGCTCGCCCACGAGCAGGCACACCTCGCGCGCCGCGACCACTGGTGGAAGGCCATCGGCTTTCTTTTGCTCGCGGTCTACTGGTTTCATCCCCTCGTCTGGGTCAGCTTCGTACTGTTTGGCCGCGACCTGGAGCTGGCATGTGATGAAAAGGCTGTAAGGCACTGGACCCTTGAAAAACGGAAATCTTACTCCCACGCCCTCGTCTCCTGCAGTACAAACAAAAACGCCGTCCTCGCCTGCCCCCTCGCCTTCGGCGAAGTCGGTGTAAAGGAGCGGGTAAAGGCCGTGCTGCGCTACAAAAAACCGACCGCAGGCGTGACTGCCGCTTCCATAATTGTCTGCGCCGTCGTCGCCGTCTGCTTTCTGACCAGCCCGGCAAAGGCCGCACGGCCGCCCCGCGCTGACCAGACAGCGCATACGGCACATGACGGGAACTCCTCTGCCGCCCGGACTCCTGACACGTCCGGTCTCACAGCACAGGCGCAGCCATCAAACAAAGAATCGGACGAATCCGCGACACAGCCTGCCGGCACCGGCTGCCCCGCATATGACACAGTTCTCGCTAAGGCAGCTTATGCGCTGAAACAGCCGCACACGGACCTCGACTCTGAAAATGAACTGCTCAGCCCGGAATTTGTCCAAACTCAAGAGGGCCGCATGACATTGGGCTATCTCCTCCAGGACATCGATGGCGACGGAACAAAGGAACTGCTTCTCGGCGCAAACAGCGACATCGAGGACGGATGGGACGGCATCATCTGGAATATGTTCACGGTTTCCGGAGACGCGCCCGTGAAGGTTTTCGAGGGCTGGATGAACAACACCTGGTATCTCTGCGAAGACGGCGTCATCCTCAATAACGCCTACAGCGGATCGTATAATAACTACGACTACTATGATTACAATAACGGCGCACTGACGCTTCTGGAATCCGTATTTTTTGACGGGCACGACGGCGAAAACCCTTCCTGGTCCTACAATACAACGACCAACTCCGAAGCCTCCGTCTCCATCAGCGAAAAAGAAGCCGGGGATATCATCAAAAAGCATGCCATTGCACATACGCAGTTTATCCCGTTTTAAGCCGGATTTCATTCTACATGGCATCTTCGATTGATAAGCCCTGCGCAGCTAGTACAGAGGGCGCGAAAGAAAAGCGAGGCAAATACGCCTTCCGACGACATGCCCGCGCGCAAAGGTGGGCATCTCACTAAGAAAGGAGCTACAATTATGGCAGAAATTCAATTAGGCGTCATCGAGGCGCGCTATGCGGACATGATCTGGGAACGCGAGCCGGTGACATCCTCCGAACTTGTAAAGCTCACCGCAGTCGTCTTCAACTGGAAGCGCACCACCGCGCACAACGTTCTGCGGCGGCTCTGCGACAAGGGACTGTTCAAAAATGAGGGCGGCACCGTGACCTCCCTCATCTCCCGCCAGGAATTTTATGCGATGCAGAGCCGGAAATTTGTGGAGGATGTATTTGACAACTCCCTTCCCGCCTTCATCGCCGCATTCACCAAAAACGGCAGGCTGACGCCGGAGGAAGCAAAAAAGATACATGAAATGATCGACCAGGCACAGGAGGAAGGCTAATGCGAAGCATTTTAAAAATTGCCTTCCAACGACTTGCCCGTGAGCGGAGGAAAGCAAAATGCGATGCTTTTTTTAAGATGCCTTCCGACAACTTACCCGTGAGCTTTGCGAGCGGGCGCTGCCTCAAGCGAAAACGAACGGGCGCAACCTTGAAAAGGGAGGAATGACTATGGACACTATTTTTCTTCAGCTGCTCAACATGAGCATATGCGCCGGATGGCTGATCCTGGCAGTCATTGTACTGCGGCAGATTTTGCGGCGGGCACCGAAATGGATCCGGTGCGTACTCTGGGCGTTCGTGGCTGTACGCCTCATCTGCCCCTTTTCCCTCCAGAGTATGTTCAGCCTTATCCCAAGCACCCGAACCTTAAGTTACGATGATATGGCGTACACCAGCGCCCCGGAAATTCACAGCGGTGTAGCCGCCATTGACAACACGCTAAACCCCGTGATCCGCCAGTCATTTGCGCCGGATCCTGCTGCAAGCATAAATCCCCTCCACGTCTGGACAGCGGTGGCGGGTGTCGTGTGGCTGATCGGTTTACTGCTTCTGACGTGCTACGCACTTCTTAGCTATATACGCCTGCGCATCCGTGTCTCAGAGTCCATTTGCCTGCGGCAAAACATCTATCTGTGCGACAACGTCTGCTCACCCTTTATTTTGGGCGTGCTGCGCCCCGCCATCTATCTGCCCGCAGGTCTTGAAGAGGATGCAATGCAATACATCCTCGCCCATGAGCAGGCGCATATTACACGCCGAGATCACTGGTGGAAGCTTCTTGGCTTTTTCCTGCTCTGTGTCTACTGGTTCCATCCTCTCGTCTGGGCTGCTTACATTCTCCTTTGCCGGGATATCGAGCTGGCGTGCGATGAAAAAGCGGTTAAAAGGTGGAATCTTACCAAAAAGAAAGCCTATTCCCACGCCCTCGTCTCGTGCAGCACACAGAGAAAAGCCATACTCTCCTGCCCCCTCGCCTTCGGTGAGGTCGGAGTGAAGGAACGGGTAAAAGCCATTCTGAACTACAAAAAACCGGCCCTGTGGGTGGTCACCGTCTCCGCCGTAATCTGCGCCCTTGTCGCCGTATGTTTTCTGACTGACCCGGTCGGTGAGGCGAAGGAGTCTGCGCTGCAAAGCGGCGGGGCAGGGCAGTCAGCCGGCACCGGCGGAGCGGAACAGCCGGGCGCGGCAGACAAAAACGCGGATGCCCAGAAAACCGACGCCGATGAA
>CASCGD010000116.1 GCA_949132985.1 uncultured Lachnospiraceae bacterium | reverse complement strand
AGGAAGGCAAATGCGGAGCATTTTTAAGGATGCCTTCCGACGAGGTGCCCGTGAGTTTTGCGAGCGGGCGGTACATCTTTTTAGGAGGAAGAAAGGTTGAATAAGCTATTGACACAGGAGCAGCTTGATCTGGTGGATCTGGTTGCGGAATTTGGAAAAAATGAAGTGGACCCTGTTTCGGCGGAATGCGACCGGAGCGGGGAGTTTCCCTGGGAGGTCTACCGAAAAGCTTTTGATATGGGGCTTCATATGATGGACATACCCTATGAGCTGGGAGGAGCGGGCATTGACTTTGAGACATCTCTGATCCTGACGGAGGAGCTGGCGAAATACGACGCAGGCTTTGCAACCAGCGTAGGAGCGGTGGGCCTCGCGGCGAAAGCCGTCATCATGGGGAGAAACCCCGAGCTTGTAAAAAAGTTTGCGGATATCGTTCTCCCGGGGAAATTTGCGGCCTTCTGTTTAACGGAGCCGAATGCGGGAAGCGATGCCAGCGCCACAAAGACGACGGCGGTTTTAGACGGCGATGAGTGGGTATTAAACGGGCGCAAATGTTTTATCACCAACGGCGGCGTTTCCGGTGTGTACATCGTATTTGCCATGACAGATCCGGCAAAGGGAACCCGCGGTATCTCGGCATTTCTGGTAGAGAGCGACCGGGAAGGACTCTCGTCAGGCAAGGAGGAGGACAAGATGGGAATCCGGCTGTCCAATACGTCGGACGTTGTGCTGGAAAATGTCAGGGTGCCGAAGGAAAATCTGATTGGGAAGGAAGGGATGGGCTTTCCGATCGCCATGCTGACACTGGACAGGGCAAGACCTGTGGCGGCAGCAGCGGCGGTGGGAATTGCACAGCGCGCTATCGACGAGTGTGTGGCTTATATGAAGCAGAGGAAAACCTTCGGACGGCCCATCGCAAAGCATCAGGCGCTGCAGTTTAAGCTGGCGGACATGGAGATTTCGTGCGAGGTGGCAAGGCAGTATGTGAGACATGTGGCGCGGCTTGTAGACGCTGACAAACCGTATTCTGAGGAGGCGGCGATCTGTAAGACCTTTGCCTCCGATGCGGCGATGAAAATTACGGTGGAGGCGGTGCAGATTTTTGCAGGCTACGGCTACTCCAGAGAATATCCGGTAGAAAAGCTGATGCGCGATGCGAAGATCTTCCAGATCTTTGAGGGAACCAACGAGATCCAGCGAATGGTGATTGCAGGACAGGTATTGAAGTAAAATCTGACGACATACCCGTGAGCTATGCGAGCGGGCAAAAATATAGGGGGATTCAAATGAGAATTGCAGTTTGTATCAAACAGGTACCCGATACCTCGGAGATTCGGATTGATCCGGTGAAGCATACGCTGATTCGGGACGGTGTGCCAGCAATTGTAAATCCGTATGACAAAAATGCGGTGGAGACGGCCATTCAGCTGAAAGAAAAGCATGGCGGAGAGGTTGTAGTGATTACGATGGGGCTTCCTTCTGCAAAAAAAGCCCTGAGAGAATGTATTGCGCTGGGATGCGACAGGGCATATCTGGTGACGGACCGTGCGTTTGGGGGAGCCGATACCTATGCAACCAGCTATACGCTGGCCGCTGCGCTGCAAAAGCTCGGGCCCTTCGATCTGATTTTCTGCGGCAAGCAGGCGATCGACGGGGACACGGGACAGACAGGAAGCAGTATTTCAGCTCATCTGGGCGTTCTGCAGCTGACCTATGCGCTTCGGGTGGAGCTGGAGAAGGACACCGTCAGGGTGCACCGGGAGGTAGATGAGGGGACGATGGTGCTGGAGGCAAAAACACCTGCATTAATTACGGTAGGGAAGGATATCAATGTGCCCCGCTATCTGTCGCTGCGCGCTAAGCTGGATTCTTACCGGGCGGATATCGGAGAGCTTCACCGGGATGACCTGCCGGATATCGATGAAACAAAGATCGGTTTGCAGGGTAGTCCGACACGGGTGAAAAAGACATTTACGCCGGATAAGACAAAAAACGGTATCCGGATCGACGGCGTTGGATCTGCGACGGCAGCACAGGGACTTTTCGAATACCTGAGCGATAAAGGTTTTGTATAGGAGGATATGGAATTTAAGGATTATCAGAATATCTGGGTCTATGTTGAGACCTTTGAGAACAAACCGAAAAGTGTTGGACTGGAACTGCTGGGACAGGCCAGAAAGCTTGCTGATGAGCTTGGGGAAAAGGTGTGCGCCGTGGTGATGTGCGAGGATGCGTCCGGGGCCGCAAAGGAAGCAGTGGCGTATGGTGCGGATACGGTGTATGTGCTGGAGAACCCGGAATATGCATTTTTTGATGTGGAAAAACAAAGCTGCGCGTTTGTGAAGCTGATTGACAAGTATAAGCCCAGCGCTGTTTTTATCGGAGCTACCAACAATGGCAGAGATCTTGGAAGCAGGACCGCTGTCCGCAAGCAGACCGGCCTTACCGCAGACTGCACCGGACTGGCAGTGGACGAGGAGAGCGGCAACATCGCCTATACGCGGCCTGCATTCGGAGGCAATCTGATGGCGACGATTTTGTGCGCGGATACCCGCCCGCAGATGGGAACGGTCCGCCCCGGTGCCTTTAAAAAGGGAGAGCCGGATTATGAACGGAGCGGAGAGATTATCCGGGAGGAGATTTCCCTGCCGGATGAGACAAGTGTCGTAAAGCTTCTGGAATTTATCAAGGCGCAGACCACCGGAACCGTGGCGATTGAGGATGCGGACATTATCGTATCCGGCGGCCGCGGGCTGAAGGAGGGGAAAAATTTTGACATCATCGAGCAGCTGGCGGAGGCGCTTGGCGGCGCGGTTGGGGCAAGCCGCGCGGCGGTGGACGCAGGATGGATTCCGCATATCCATCAGGTAGGACAGACCGGAAAAACCGTCAGTCCGAAGCTCTACATTGCCTGTGGAATTTCCGGGGCAGTGCAGCATCTGGCCGGCATGAGCAGCAGCGATGTGATAGTTGCCATCAACAGTGATCCCAACGCTTCGATTTTTGATGTGGCGGACTATGGAATCGTAGGCGATTTGTTTGAGATTGTCCCGGCACTGACCCGGGCGATACACAGGACGAAAGAGGGTTGAGATATTTCATGGGAAATTTTGCAGAGGTAAAGAAAGAAAACGGGATTGCGACGATTGTCATGAACAATCCGAAGATGGGAAACTGTGTGGATATGGACAGCTACATTGACCTGGAGGCTGCATTTTCCGACGTGGCTGCGGATGAGGATGTGGCAGCCGTTGTGTTTACCGGCGCCGGAAAGCATTTTTCCGCCGGCGGAAATATCAAATATTTTGTGAACCGCGTGAACCGGGGTGAAGGCTTTCAGGCAGAGGAGATGAGCATTACGTCAAAGGTTGGATTTCAGATTCGAAGGCTGGAAAAGCCGACCGTTGCCATGGTAAACGGCTGCGCGTACGGGGCCGGCTGCGGGCTGGCGCTGGCCTGTGATTTCCGGATCGTCGCGCCCTCAACCAGTTTTTCGACGGCGTTTATTGGTCTGGGGCTTCCGGGCGATACCTGCGGCGCTTATTTTCTCGGGAAAATGCTCGGCGCGGCAAAGGCGACGGAGCTGATGATGACAGGGAACCCGGTAACCGGAGAGGAGGCAGTCAGGATCGGGATGGCGACAGAGCTTGTCCCAGAGGAGCAGCTTGCGGAGGCGGCGTATAAGCTTGCCGGGCGCTTAAGCAGAGGCCCGCTAAAAGCCTATGCGCAGCAGAAGGCGTTAATCAATGAGTTCGTGTACGATCTGGCCAGATTCGGGGAATACGGACAAAAGGAAGCGCAGGCCATGTCGGATGCGACCTATACGGAGGATTTCAGGGAGGGGGTTCATGCCTTTCTGGAAAAGAGACGCGCAGATTTTACGGGAAAGTAGGATTGCGTTTGGGCGGAACCGATGCTATCAGGGCAAAAGCGCAGACCGGGGATCTTTTTGAGATTCCCGGTCTGCGTTTTTTGCGTGACGAATCTGCTTTCAGTTTTTTCACTTCATCAAGAGGTAGTCCGGCATATTCCGCAATCTTTTCGACAAGACGGGAGCCGGTTGCTTCTTATATAGAAACGATTCTGCTGGCGGAATGGTTACTATTTACGGCTCGCAAGCCGCTCATAGTAACCATTCGGGGCGATATTTTGAATTTTGCTGCGCAAAAATCGCCCCTCACTCCTGAATCATGTTCTTACGGAACGCACAGCCGTGCGCGTTCCTGGGGCGTGAAAAGGAACCCGGAATGGCACTTTATTTCAGTTTTACCCGCATCCGGCTTGCATTTATCGCAAAAAAATAATATAGTTAATACAACCGTTTTACAATAACGTGAGGGGAAAGGAGACCTACATGAAACAGAATTACGAAATGAAGACAGACAAAATCCACGAGGCATTTCTCGCATACAAGAAGGCCAATCCCGATAAAATGGAGAAAAAACTGAAATTCTCGTGGAGCAACTGGGGATTTGGACTGGAGGATTTTGCTGATTCCTGCGACCGTCTGCGCCGTGCCGGGATTTCATACATTGAGCTGCACGGAAATCATTACGGCGACGATCTGGGCTACCGTCCTGCGGAGATTAAAAAGATTATGGCTGACTATGGCATACAGGTTGGCGGTGTCTGCGGCATGTTTTCTGCGGACAATGATCTTTCGTCCAACCGGCCGATTCAGCGTCAGGCTGCAATCGATTACATAAAGCGAGAGGCGGCGTTTACCGCGGAGGTGGGCGGCAAATATATGCTTGTATGCCCGGCGGCTGTTGGGCGCGCGAAAAAGTATGATGACAGCGAGATCGACCGCAGTATCGACAGCCTCTCCCGCGTGGCGGATGTGTTTGTAGAACATCAGATACGCGCGGCCATCGAGCCGATCCGCTCTGCGGAGACAACACTGGTACACAGCGTTGCAGAGGCAAAGGCTTATATTGAGCGCCTGAACCATCCGGGTGTGCAGCACATCAACGGGGACGTTTATCACATGCTGGTGGAGGAGAGCCACATTGGTGAGGCCATCATAGACGCAGGTTCACGGCTGACAAATCTTCACATGGCTGATACGAATCGCTGTGCGCTCGGAGACGGCTCACTGGATCTGGATACGATCATCAAGGCGCTGTATCTGCTGGGCTACAACAATGATGACGGCTGTTTTGTGACACCGGAGCCTCTTGGACCGGGCGGCGATCCCTATCCGATGCAGAATGCGAAGACCGATCCGGCGATTCTCGATAAGCTGGTGTTTGACACGGTAAATTATTTCCGTGCCAGAGAAGAAGAAATCCGCAATCTGTAAATATAGATATAGTTTATGCGTCAGCCTCTCTTCCACGGGAGGCTGGCGGTGTATTGGGAAGTAAGATTTATCCGGCAGCAGAGCGAATGTCTTTGGGTTCGGGTTTACTGTGTCAGATCATGTGCTGCTCAGTGACCCGCTGCAAGAAAGAATCCGTAACAGTTCAGCCCGGGACTTTGCAGGGTCTGCCCCATGGGCACTTGCCGCAAAGTCCGTAAGAATTTGTGAATTTCAACAAGGAATCCTGGTGGCAGGATTCTTTCTTATGGACTGCCGGCGGGCGGATTTCGCTGCTCGTCAAAATATTGCAGGAGTCGAAAGATCAGCTCCTGCTCGTGGGAGTTATACTGGTCGAGCGGGATAGATTTTGACGAGGAAACGCCCAGCAGATAATCCGTGGATACATGGAAAACCTGGGACAGGGAAATCAGGCTGTCGATGGACGGATAACTGGCGGCGGATTCCCACGAATTGACGCTGGAGCGGGAGAGGTGCATACGGCGTGCCAGCTCTGCCTGTGTCATGCCTGACTGACGGCGCAAATCTACAATTCTGGAACTGAGTGTGTGAATCATTTTGTGTGCCTCCGATTTCGATTATATAAAAGCATCTTATCAATAACCTGTTCTAAGGCACTATCAACAATGATGAAAATGCCTGACAAATTTATAAAAATGATGACAAAAGGGGAGTATGAAAATGTCGGACTTGATAAAAATATTACTTGTGGAGGATGATCTGCAGGTGTGCGAGAACTTTCATATAACAATGCTGCGTCAGCCGTCGCTTGCGATCGTATGTACTACGGGGAGTGAGCAGGAGGCATTTGAGTATCTGAACACGCATGAAGTGGATGTGGTGATTCTGGATGTTGAGCTGAGTGAGGGCGATGGCGTGTCTCTGCTTCATTCGATTGAAGAACGGGGTGAGGAGAAGCCTTTTATTGTGGTTGTGACAAACACGGCTTCCAGCGTAACGCTTGAATATATGCGTCAGAATGGGGCGGACTATATCTATCGGAAAACAAACAGCTCCTACTCGGAGGAAAAGGTGCTCAGCATTATTAAAAAGATTTATCCTTATCAGAAGATTTTGAATGAGCGGGGCAATATGAGTCTGGTGGAACGGTACAATGAAGAAAGAGCCGACGCGGTCACCCGCAGGTATGTGGAGGGCGAGCTGGAAAAGATGGGATTTAAGCGAAAGCAGGTCGGCTTTCAGTATGCGGTGGACGGCATCGTGATGATTATGAGAAATCAGGGAGTGCCTCTCCGCGCGACGGCAGATATTTATCCGGCCATCGCAGAGGCGCGGAATACGACAAAAGAGTGTGTGGAGCGCGGGCTGCGCAATGCGATCGAGGTGACCTTCGCCTCCGCAAAGATTCCGCAGCTCAGCTATTTTTATCCGTTTTCCTATAATCAGAAAAAAGGAAGACCGACGAATACAGAATTTCTGACAAATATGGCGCTCCGTCTGCAAATGTAAAAGCTATACGGTTGTGTTTACTCCGTTGACGGCGGCATGTTCGTTGTCATCCAGAGGGATTACGAGGCACTTTCTGCCGTCGATGGTCTGTGATTTGATTTGCGGCACTTTCTCCGGCTTTACGTGCAGAATGACGTCATATGTTTTTATGCCGTCGTCGAAGCCGTCTTCCTCATCGGGTGCGGTATGTTTTGCAACCTGCTCCTTTAGTTCCTCGACCTGCTGGCGCAGCAGCTGCTGCTCGCGAATGCGCGTGCCCTCCTCCAGGGATTTTGTGTCGATGAGATGCGCCACCTCGGGAAGCTGGTCGTTAAAGCTTCGGTCGTAGGCTTCTTTTATAGAGGAGGCGGCATCATCGGAGATGCGGGTGTCGGCGATCAGCCGGGAGAGCTCTTCGCCCTCTAAGATGACACCGGTTTCCTCATCCACAAATACCTCCTGCTCTTCTATGTAATCGCTCATTTTCTGCTGAAGTTCAAAGAGAGCTTCCTCGCTGCTTTCTCCGTCATTTCCAAGCGCATGCTTCACAATGTGTGAAAAGAGGTTTTTCTGTTCGGTGGCGGTACGGCGCGCGCCGCAGCCCAGGCCGCTCTCCATAAATTCGGAGTGCGGTTCTTTTGTATCCCTCGTATAAAAAAGGAGGGAGTGGATGTCCGTGGTGCGGTCGTTGAATGCAGGGAAGAGAAAGCCGGTATCCGGCACACCGACAACCCAGTCACGGATGCGGGGGCCGATGCGGTTTTCGTCCGCCCGGTAGCCCAGCCCCGGCTTTGAGAGGGAGACGGGGCAGATGGCGCACAGCAGATATTCGTAGACCTCCTCGGATTCGTCCAGCCGGTTATTGTCCGTGGTTTTTGTCATGACGTCGTAGGCGTCGTGGAACAGGAGGATCAAATAGTTGCCGGCATAGTCGTAGCTGTCGATGACCATGTCATAAAACCGTTCCGTCAGCTCGTCGTTTTTTAGGCGGCTCTCCCGAAGACCCATCAAAAACTGCTGTCTGCCGCCGGCACGCTCCTCCTCCAGAGGGATGTCCAGCGTGAGCAGGTTGTTTCCAATGTTTCCGGAAAGAACTTTCTTTGCAATCTCCAGATACTTGAAAAATTCTTCTTCCTCCAAATTCAGAAAGGTCTGACCGAAATTGACGACCTTGTTTTTTTCGGCATCCACGTAGCAGCCGCACATGCGGGTAAACGTGCAGCCCTCTTTTTTGAAACGGCGTTTGATTTCCATGACTTCTTTTTTATTCATACAAGGTTCCTCTCTCATTCTTTTTTCGTCCGGCGCGGGCCGTCCGGGAAGCTGTTTTTGGCGCTTTCCCTCTGCTTTACAGCCGGCTTTTTGAATAAAACAGCGCGCTGCGCATCGCTTGCAAAACGGCCGAACCGTAAAGAATATTTTACATCGGTTTTGCGCATAATTCAACTGAAAAGAAAAAATGTTCTTTGATGCCTGTAACATTCGAAAAAAAACGGTGTCTGTTTTAGTGAAGCAGGCTGATTCTCCCGGCTGGGAGAGGGCGGATACAGCCTGCCCGAAACTGCGGCTAGTACAACGAAAATTAAGTTTCTGGTACATTGACGCAGAATAACTGTTTCAGATGCAAGGCGACGGAAAGCGTCGTAGCGGTGGCTACGGCGATTGACGACAACGCCGCAGATGAACAA
>CASCGD010000115.1 GCA_949132985.1 uncultured Lachnospiraceae bacterium | reverse complement strand
TGGTCGGCGACGGAAAAACCGCGCCGACCCCGAGGTAATCCGCACCTGCACGCTGTGCAGCCTGCGCCTGCTCTACGGTCTTTGCAGTAGCGCCAATGATAAAGCCCTCCGGTGCCCGCGCACGTATGTCCTCCACCGGGGCATCCCCGATTCCAACATGCACGCCGTCCGCACCGGACCTAAGCGCCACGTCAACGTTATCGTTGACAATCAGCGCCGTACCGTAACAGTGGCAGAGCGCCGTCAGCTCCCGCGCCTCCTTTTCAAGCGCCGCATCATCCAGCCCTTTCTCCCGAAGCTGAACGAGCGTCACGCCACCCCGTAATGCCGCCTCTACCTGGTCTCTAAGCACGCCGTCCCGCACGCAGCTGCGGTCGGTTATGGCGTATAAACGTAACATTTCCTCCTGAAATCTCATACAAATTCTCCTGATATGCAACTGTTTAATCATTTAATATGCGCTTGTTCTCCCTCGCCTGCACAGCTTTTATGCCGCTATACCCGTGTGATTTCCGCGCACACCACGTTGCTTTCGCCTCAGCATATGTTTCAGATACCTGTAAAAAAGCGGCAAAATTCCGATAAATACTCCGCTGCATCTGTACACTTCATGGCGCCGCTCATCACGCATGCCCCCACAGCCCCTGCCTGATACACCTCATCCATCCGCTCCGGCGTAATGCCGCCAATCCCATAGACGGGAATCGAAACACACCCGCACATCTCCCGCAAAAAGGCTGTTCCGCGTCCGGGAACCCCCTTTTTGCAGTCGGTATCAAACACATGTCCCGCAGTAATATAGGTACATCCGTTCTGCCAGGCAAAACGGGCCTCCTCCCGGGAATGGCAAGAGCCGCCGATCACTGAAAAATACGCTCTTTCCGATTGATCCAGCTGCGGCAAAAGCGGCAGAGGCAGATGAATCGCCCTGCAGTCCAGCTCCATTGCCACCTTCACAAAACTGTGCAGGATACAGGGAACCCGATATGTTTTGCAAATGCATAACACCTCCTCTGCGAGTTTTTTGTACTCCTCCTGGTCTAAATCCTTTTCCCGCAGAACAATTCCCCCAGGCTTCGCCCTTGCCAGCCTTTCGATGCGCTCCAGAAACGGCTCCTCACAGAGCAATCGGTTTGTCACACACAAAATATCAGACATACTGTCAAACATAAAGATAATCGTTGAGAACCGGCTGCAGTCCTTCGTCCGCCATATCCCGATACATATGAGAAAGACTGCGGTTGTCGGCGATCTCAAACTGTTCGTCGCCGACCTGCGTTCCCCCCTGCTCCTTTCCACCGTATTTGCGCTCGTGATCTCCGATTCCTGTGGACACTCCCGCCGAAATCTTCGTCGCCGCAATCTTTACGATGCCGTCCCGAAACCGTGCACTTTCCCGGGAAGACACCGTGATCCCCACAAAGGGTAAAAAGATACGATAGGCACAGAGCACCTGACACAGCTGCCTCTCCTGGATATCCAGCGAATGGATGCGATCATTGCCCACGATCGGCCGAAGGCGCGGGCACGACAGCGACATTTCCGCGTGGGGATATTTGCGCTGTAAAAAGTATACGTGCAGCGCGCTCGCCAGCGCATCCTTTCGAAAATCCGAGAGACCCAGCAGAGCCGAAAAGGCGACGCCCCGCATCCCCGCCATAAGCGCCCGCTCCTGCGCGTCAAACCGATAAGGCCAGACGCGCTTATGCCCCAGCAGATGAAGCTTTTCGTATTGATCGACGTCATAGGTTTCCTGGAAAACCGTCACATAGTCCGCCCCGCACGCATGCAGATAGCGGTACTCATCCGTGTTCACCGGATAGATCTCCAGCCCTGTCATGCGAAAATACCTGCGCGCCAGCTTACACGCCTCGCCAATATAGGAGATGTCGCTTTTGCTGCGGCTCTCACCGGTCAGAATCAGTATTTCCTCCATTCCGCTGGCGGCGATGACCTTCATCTCATGCTCGATCTGTTCCATGGACAGCTTCATACGCTGAATATGGTTGTAGCAGTTGAACCCGCAGTAAACACAATAATTCTCGCAGTAATTTGCAATATAAAGCGGCGTAAACAGATACACCGTATTTCCAAAATGCCTGCTTGTTTCCAGTCTTGCCCGTTCTGCCAGCTGCTCAAGAAAATTCTCCGCCGCGGGCGAGAGCAGCGCCTTAAAATCCTCGATGCCGCACGTTCCCCCTGCAAGCGCCCTGCGCACATCCGCCGCCGTATAGCAAGAGGGGTCAAAATTCCGCACCTGGGACATCACATCCTCGCAGACGGTGGAATCGATCCGCTCCATACCCGGCAGATATTCCATATGACTTTTCCGGCTGGAGGGATCATTTTCCAGCCGGTGCTTCTTCTCCAGCGCTTCCGGAGACAAATACTCTGAATCCACAAAAAACTGATTTTCCATCGTTCTAGCCCCCTAATCCCTTAGAAATCCGGTCAGCGGGTCAGAAGCGCTGGCACCACGGGTGAGCACCCGGCCGGTTCCTGCAAGATACGCCTTGCGTCCCGCCTCAATCGCCTGCCCAAAAGCGGACGCCATAAGCGGCAGATTTTCCGCTGTCGCCAGCGCCGTATTTGCCATGATCGCCGCCGCGCCCATCTCCATGGCCTCGCATGCCTGGGAAGGCTTTCCGATGCCCGCATCCACGATAACCGGAAGATCAATCTCGTCTATCAGAATCTGAATAAATTCTTTTGTCGCCAGACCCCTGTTAGAACCGATAGGTGCGGCCAGCGGCATCACACTGGCGGCTCCGGCGTTTACGAGATCCCGCGCCGCATTTAAGTCCGGGTACATATACGGCATGACAACAAATCCCTCTTTTGCCAGAATCTCGGTGGCCCGTATCGTCTCCTCGTTGTCGGGCAGCAGATATTTTGTGTCCCTCATGATCTCAATCTTCACAAAGCTCCCACAGCCAAGCTCACGCGCCAGCCGGGCAATGCGCACCGCCTCCCCGGCATTCCTCGCGCCGCTGGTATTCGGAAGCAGCGTTACATTTTCCGGTATAAAATCCAGAATATTCTCCTGCTCTCCCGTGTTTGCGCGGCGCACCGCAAGCGTAATGATCTCGGCACCGGCATCCCGCACCGCCGCCTCGATGAGGGAGAGTGAATACTTCCCTGATCCGAGAATAAACCGGGAGTGAAATTCGTGTCCTCCAATTATAAGTGTGTCATTTTTCATGCTTTTCTCCTTTTCCATAATCAGAAAGCATTTCATATGCTTACGTTTTTATGCATCTTTTTCATGTCCCCTTGTCCACTGAGGGTAAATTTCCTGTATGTATCCGCACCCTTCAAACACTCGGGATACCTGCTTCATCAGATCAGAGCGCTGCCGCAGCAGACCGGATAATCTGCCGCAATAACAGCTGAAGCCGCCGAATGGCAGATGTCACTCCCCGGCCAGAATCTGCAAAACCGCATGCGCCTGATGCGCCGCGCACACCGTCACGCGGCTTGCCACAAGTCCGATATCATCCGTCACCTCGCTCACACCGTCGCCGCAGACGTAAAAATGCTCTGTCACCCGTCTGGTTTTGATCTCGTTTGCACTGCCAAGACCTGCCATTCCTGATGCAGCCACCAGATATTTTCCAGGCAGTCCCGTGAGCACCGCGTTCGTGAGCAATGCCTTTGCCCGGGCGTCGTCGAAGGCCTCGCAGACAATATCTGTATTTTGCAATAAAGAGCACACATTGTCCTCCGTGACACGCACCGTATGCGTCTCAAGCTCCGCATACGGTGCAATCTCCCGCAGATTGTCGGCCAGCGCCCCGGTTTTGAACATGCCGATCTGCGCCGCCTTGTACTGCTGCCGGTGCAGATTTGTGAGATCCACCCGGTCAAAATCGATTAAAATCAGCCTGCCGATACCCGCCCGTGCAAGTATGACGGCTATATTGGAGCCAAGGCCTCCAAGACCGCACACAGCCACCACGGCTCTTCCAAAACGCTCCTGCAGCTCTTTTCCGTGGCGCTCCTGCAGCGCCGCCTCCAGCTCCTCCCTCTCCGGAATCAAATCAACCACCTCCCACAAAGCTGACGATCTCTGCCGTATCGCCGTCGCAAAACGTCATTTCTTCATACTCCGCCCGCGGCACGATCTCACCGTTTCGCTCCACTGCGACCTTTGCGACATCGTAGCCCGCCTCCGCCAGATACGCCGCAATCGTTCTGCCTGCGGCGTCAAGGCTTTCGCCGTTTATCTTTACCATCTTTTTCTCCTTTCTCCTGCATGGACCGCACAATCGGGCAAGGCAGATTTTCGTTACTTTTCACACCCGAGCCGTGCACTCGCTGCGGGGCTGCGGGAGAACATGATTCAGACTGCAGTTTTGGCTTCGCGAAGCGAATTTTCATATCCGGACTGCCAGTTACCGGTCACGGAGTGAACGGTAACTGATTTCCTCCCTGCCCGCCGCACGGGGCATGCTGCGTCAGCAACAAATTTCCCCCTGCGCAAAAAAAGGAAGCTACCACCTGTTTGGTAACTTCCCGTTTTATAAACGTCGTATGCATCTCCCTACGTTGGCATTATCCAAATCAGGTTATCGGTCGAAGGTTTACCTTCCTCTCAGCCTGTCACACAAGCTCCCGCTTTTTAATTGTCGAAATTATTATATCTCTCTTTGCAGCAAATTGCAAGTAATTTTATAGCTGCAACTCAAGCCGGTGCATGAACACCAAGATAGTAGTTGAAAAGGGCATCCCAGTTGTAGCCGTTCATGTACACATCCTCATTGATTGCGCACATCTTCTCTCCGATCGCAAAGGGCTTGTCATTTTCATTGTAAAACCATACGGCGATCCAATCGCCGCTTTTACCTGTTTTCACATAGTCAGGCATGTTATCCAACCTTCCTTATCTATAAAGTATGAATTACTCATCTTCCATTTAAGGGATCGCCCGCTCGCCGTGCTCATGGGCATGTCGTCGGAAAGCATGCTAAAAATGCTTCGCATGTTGCTTTCCTCCTAATCTCGGAGTATCGCCCGCTCGCAGCGCTCACGGGCATGTCATCGGAAAGCATGCTAAAAAATGCTTCGCATGTTGCTTTCCTCCTACCTGGAATTAATGTAGTTCACAAGTCCCTCCGCCTGGATAATCTTCTGCATAAACTCCGGGAAAGGCTGTCCCTGAAAGCTTTCGCCCGTCGTCTTATCGGTGATGACGCCGCTGTCGAAATCCACCTCGACCTCATTCCCCGCCGCAATGGCCACGGCCGCCTCGGGGCACTCGATGATCGGCAGTCCGATGTTGATGGCGTTGCGGTAGAAAATCCGCGCGAACGTCTCCGCGATGACACAGCTCACGCCTGCCGCCTTGATGGCGATGGGCGCGTGCTCCCTCGACGAGCCGCAGCCAAAATTTTTGTTTGCAACGATGATATCTCCGCTTTTTACCTTGTTTATAAACTCCTTGTCGATGTCCTCCATGCAGTGCGCCGCCAGCTCCTTCGGGTCGGAGGAATTTAAGTACCGCGCGGGGATGATGACGTCGGTATCCACGTTGTCCCCATATTTAAATACATGTCCCTTTGCTTTCATGATCAGTCCCTCCTATGCTCTCGGATCTGAGATCTTGCCGGTCAGGGCGCTCGCCGCGGCAACCGCGGGGCTCGCCAGATAGATCTCGCTGTCTACATGTCCCATGCGCCCGACGAAATTCCGGTTCGTCGTCGATACGCAGCGCTCGCCCTGGGCGAGAATGCCCATATATCCGCCAAGGCACGGCCCGCAGGTCGGGGTACTCACAATCGCGCCCGCCTCGATAAAGGTGCGCACAAAGCCCGCCTCCATCGCGTCCAGATAAATCTGCTGCGTCGCGGGAATCACGATCACGCGCACGCCCTTTTTCACCTTTTTGCCCTTTAAAATCTCCGCGGCAGCTGCCAGATCCTCGAAACGCCCGTTGGTGCAGGAGCCGATCACAACCTGATCGATCGTGATATCGCCCACCTCGTCGATCGTCTTTGTATTTTCCGGCAGATGCGGGAACGCCACGGTCGGCTTTAACGTGCAAAGATCGATCACAACCTCGCGTACATACTCCGCATCCGCGTCCGCCTCGTACACCTTATAAGAACGCTTTGAGTGCTCCTTTAAATACTGCTCCGTCAGCGCATCCACGGGGAAAATGCCGTTTTTCGCTCCCGCCTCGATGGCCATGTTTGCAATCGTAAAACGGTCATCCATGGAAAGCTGTCCGATGCCATCCCCCACAAACTCCAGCGACTGATAGAGCGCGCCGTCCACGCCGATCTCCCCGATGAGATGCAAAATCACATCCTTGCCGCTGACGTACTTCTGCTTCTTTCCGGTAATCACAACCCTGATCGCAGACGGAACCTTAAACCATGCCCGCCCGGTGGCCATGCCCGCAGCCATGTCGGTGCTCCCGACACCCGTGGAAAACGCACCCAGCGCGCCGTACGTACAGGTGTGAGAATCCGCGCCGATCACCACGTCGCCCGCCACGGTCAGTCCTTTTTCGGGCAGAAGCGCATGCTCGATGCCCATCTCCCCCACATCAAAATAATTAGTAATCTCGTTTTTGCAGGCAAACTCCCGCACACATTTGCAGTGCTCGGCGGACTTGATGTCCTTGTTCGGCACAAAATGGTCCATCACAAGCGCAATCTTATCCTTGTGGAACACACCCTCCACGTTCATCTTCTCAATCTCATGGATTGCGACCGGAGATGTGATATCGTTGCCCAGAACAAGGTCAAGCTCCGCCTCGATGAGCTGTCCGGCCACCACGCACTCCAACCCCGCATGTGCAGCGAGAATTTTCTGCGTCATTGTCATTCCCATGCTCGTATCCTCCTTTTTTATGAATCATCGGCTCAGCCATATCCGTTTTTGCAAAGTAAAATTTGCATATCGCCCCGAATCGCTGCTATGAACGGCTCCCGACCGTGAATAGCAGCGTTGCCTTTCTATATGTGGCTGCGCACATCATGTTGTACTTGCTATTCTAGCACACATACAGTTATAATAGAAATACATAATATACATATTATTCATAACTTACAGTTATATATTGTACGCCAAATGCTCTGCAAAAGTATCCCCGCTATCGTAAGAAACAGCAAAAGTCACTTGGACGCGCACAGAAAGGAACATCATGAACCGAAATCTTTCCTCCTACCAGATTTTTTACGTCGCTGCAAACACCGGAAATATTTCAAAGGCTGCCCGCGAGCTCTACATCAGCCAGCCCGCAGTCAGCAAATCAATTCAAAAGCTCGAGGAATCTCTCGGCTGCACCCTATTCGCCAGAAGCTCGCGGGGTGTCTCGCTCACAGAGGAGGGTGCACTTTTTTACGAGCATGTCCGCTCCGCCTTTGACACGCTCACAACCGGAGAGGAAAAACTAAAACAGTCCCTTGCCCTCGGCGTCGGGCATCTGCGCATCGGCGTGAGCTCAACCCTCTGCAAGTTTGTGCTGCTCCCCTATCTGAAACACTTCATCCGCAGCCACCCGCACATCCGCATCTCGATCAGCTGCCAGTCCACAAACGAGACACTTCAGATGCTTTCGGCCGGGCAGCTTGATCTCGGGCTTGTCGGAAAGCCCGAGCATCTTAGACACCTCCACTTTGACTTCGCAGAAACCGTCGAGGATATTTTTGTCACAACCGAAGAATACCTGCGCAACGTCCGTCTGCGCGGTGTTGACGAAGCCCGCATTTTCGAGCATGCTACGATGATGCTGCTCGACAAAAACAACTTCTCCCGCCAGTACATCGACCGCTATTTTCTGCTGAATCAAATCTCGCTCTCCGACGTGATCGAGGTGTCCAACATGGATCTGCTCATCGACTTCGCAAAAATCGGCATCGGCATCGCCTGTGTCATCCGCCGCTTTGTGGAGACGGAGCTATCGACAAAAGTGCTGATCGCTCTGCCTCTGCCCACACCCGTGCCAAAACGGCAGATCGGATTTGTGTATGCGGACAATCACCCAAAAAACCATGCGTTGGAGGAGTTTCTCGGGTTTTGCCGGGAGCACGGTGAGGCATAGCGTTAATCGTCCACCCGATCTTTCCTGCGCTTCCGCACAACCGCCAGAATATCCTTCCCTTCCGATGAAACAGTCATAGCTGCTCCCCTCCGGTGCGCCGGCTATAAGCAAAGCGGCCACATACATGACCGCTTTCCCTTCAACCATATTTTATTTCTGCACAATATTCACAATCCGCCCCGGCACGTAAATCTCCTTCACAACCGTCCCGGTGAGCTTTTCGGCAAGCGCTTCCTTCGCCTTCGCAAGTACCTCGTCCTTCGGGGCATCCTTGTCGATAACCATCGTGCCCCTCACTCTGCCGTTGATCTGCAGAGCAACCTCTACGGTAGACTCCACAAGCTTGCTCTCGTCGTACTCAGGCCAGCTTGCCTGATAAACCCTGCCCTCAAAGCCCACAAGCTCCCACAGCTCCTCGGTGATATGGGGTGCCACCGGGTTAAGAAGCGTGAGCAGCGTTTTGAACTCGCCGCGGGTAACGGCGTTCTTCTTGTAAAAATCGTTGATGAGCGCCATCATCGCTGCGATGGCGGTGTTGTATTTCAGGTTCTCAAAATCGTTCGACACCTTCTTGATTGTCTGGTGCATCGCATGCATCAGATCGTCGGAATAACCATCGCCGTCCACGAGCATATCCTGCAGCTTCCAGACAC
>CASCGD010000114.1 GCA_949132985.1 uncultured Lachnospiraceae bacterium | reverse complement strand
GGTTCCGTTCTGCTGGAGTGGTACTGCCCCATCCGGGGACGGAAGATCAAGGGTGATCTCTGGCGCCGCACACGGAAATATGCTGTGCCGGCCGTCATGCTCCTGCCGGCCGGGCTGGTGAGCATAGTTTGATAAGCTTTTCTGCCTGAGCGGCGCCGCCCGCCCAGGCAGAACTTTTCCTCCCCTGAGCCTGACTCAGAGCATTTCATAACATCCAGAGAGCATTTCGTGACAAAAGCCTTGAATCACCACGCTTTGCCCGATAGACTTAGAAAAGCGGTGCCCCCAAACAAAAATTTTAAGGAGGAATGACATATGATGCCGATTTCTGGTGTGAACACCGGTGCGGTCCAGCCTTTGACAACAGCCGGGAAGGTACAGGGAGCGTCCAAGGTACAAAAGCCCGAGGAAGAATCCCAAGACCGCCAGTCGAAGCCCGTGATGGATGAATACATCCCGGAGGAACCCCGGGAGCCGTCCGGCCGCTATTGGATGGGCAAGGACGAGGTCGGCCAGCCCAAGATCTATTTCGATGATGGGTCACAGGCGGCGGATGCGCCGAAACAGCCGGCGGGCGACCCGGATACCAAGAAGCCCGATGCAGACGCCCCCGAGGCCGAGGAACCTAATCCGGCGGACCAGGGCGCGAAGGGTCCGGAGGGGAAAAAGGGCGCAAACGAGGTCTGGGAGGGCAATAGCGACAAGGTGGATCGTGAGATCGAAAAGCTGAAAAAGAAAATAGAAGAGTTGGAGCAGCGGCTCAATGCCGAGACCGACGAAGCCAAGATCAAGGCGCTGGAGCAGCAGCTGGCCCAGGTGAAGAGCGAGCTGCAGCAAAAAGATAACGATACCTACCGGCGTCAACACACCACGGTCAGACAGCTCTCTTAATTTTTGGAAAGCGGCGGTTTGCGGAAACCGCCGCTTTTTCTATCCCCGCAGGAAAGCTTTAAGAAATTCCTTAGCGAAAAGAGGGAAACGTAACAAGAATCTTGATATTATGTCTGTGAGCCGCATCACCCGCAATATCAAGATATCATTTCTTGGGCGGCGTCACTGCTTGTCTTCAAGCTTTACAGTCTGACCGTTAATCTCCACATCCTCCTCGGCGGGGATTAAGAGGTATTTTTTGCCGTCGATGGTCCGGGTTTCCACCAGATAGCTTTGGTCCGGGCTGACGGATACGGTAACCTGGGAAGTCTTGACCTCAAATTTGCCAGCGTCGATCAGATTAATGGGACTGAGCACTGCGTTCCCGCCAAATTTCTCCCCGCAGCTTGCCTGGAAGGCGTCAACCCGCTCCTGGGGGACGCCGCAGTCCTGGAGGATTGCACCAATGTCGCCCACCGTCGCGGCCAGCGGCTCCAGGGATTTGCGCTCCTTGTGCTGGGCAATCTGGTCTGTCAGCCGCTCATGGATAGAACGGGCCACCTCCATGCTGTAGGTATCCTCCAAGGCCTCAGATAGAGCGCTCTGAAACGCTTCCCGCTGCTCGGCGGCGGACATGGGAGGCTCAGTGTGGAAAACCGCGTCGATAAACTCCTGATGGATCTCGTCCGCCTTCCGGGAGTAAAACAGGGCGTTGTAGATGTTGGCCGCCCGGTCGTCAAAGGCGGGGAACAGAAAGCCCAGCTCAGGGGCGGATACCACCTGGCCGGCAGTGTAGTGGAACTCGTTGTCGCCGGGGAAATAGTGCAGCTCCGCCTTACCAAGCTTTACCGGACAGACACAGCAGAGGATGTAGGTAAACACGTCCTCGGAGCCGTCAGCCTGGATGGTATCGTCCCTGCCTTTGCGGGGGACGTCGTAGAAGTCGCAGGCCAGCAGCAGGAGGTAACCGCAATCGCCCATATCCAGGCTGTCGATTACCTTTCGGTAGAAGCTGCTTCGGACCTGCCCGTCCTTCAGGGCGCTGGAGCGCAGGGCAGACAGCAGCTGATGCTCCTCACTGTCCATCACCTGCTGGGTGGAAAATACAATGTCGATCAGGTTTTTGCCCAGCGTCCCAGACAGGGACTTTTTCAGAAGATTCAGGTACTTCTCTGCCTCCTCCTCGGGCATGATACCCAGGGACTCGTCCAAATCGGAAACGATCTCCTTATTGCTGTTGACAAAGCAGCCGTAAATATGGCTGACGGCATTTTTCTCCGGCCGCCACCGGCGGCGCAGCTCGCTGATTTCTTTCTGATTCATAGGGAACCTCTCTTTGCGTAATGTCGCTCTATCGGAACAGGGCGCAGTGTTCTCTATTTTAACCCATGTAGGATGAAAATGCAATCTTGAACTGTATGAGAGAGTGTTCATGAAAGGATTGTATGCAGGGGCCGGGCTCCGGTCCGGATAAGCGCTTCCAAAAAAGCGGGGCGGGCCAGGGCCCGCCCCCTGCTTGGTAAAATGCGCCATTAGGGCATGCCCCCTGTTGATATCGAAAAGATAGGTAAACAGCTCAGACGCGCCGTACGTTGTTTGGGCAGTTGAGAAACGATCACGTTCAATTCAGCGGGCGGCTTTCCATAACGAACAGCCGCTTTTTTATAAGTGAAGTGCCGGAACAAAGCTGACTTTGCTCCGGCACAAAATAGGCGGTTTCATTCGGTTTAGCGGTGTGGAATTGTACAGTTTGTCCGACGCATAGAGAAGGCCGTGACCATAGACGCTTTCAGGAGATTGGAGGGTCAGGCTTTAAGGCTTGGTCGATGCAGAGGGCGAAGCATTCCTGTCCCACATGGAACAGCAGGCTGTATTGGGGCGGCTGTGCCTTAAATATCTCGCTGAACTGCGCATGGTCTAAAAATTGTCCATGCTCCAGCTGGTATTCGTCTGGCTGATCTCCAAAGCTGATGGCCGCGCGCTGAATCAGGTTTTGGGCAATTTCCTGTAGAGCAAAACAGACAATTTCATTTTTTTCGTAAAAGTCTATTCCAAACATCAGGCCTGCCGCACGGAGCAGCAGCGGTTCTCCCATCACCAAAATAACCCGCAGCTGTTTTTGGGGCGGGGCGCTGTAGGTCAGCTGGTAGTATTGTGCATTTAATATTTCATCCTTTGTAGAAAACGTGCCGATAAACTGGACAGTACACCCCAGTATTTTCTGCAGGGGAGAGACAATCAGCGCATGAATCACAGCCAGCTCATCGTCCATCGGCATAGGAATCAGCTCATTGGTCTGCCCGCCGATAATAGCCCGGTCTTCAATGATGATGTGGCCGGTCAGCCACCCGGTGCAGACGCCAATAAAGCGCTGTACCGCTTCAGTGGAAAAATCCGAGTCGTAAAGCAGGCGTTCCAGCGCCGGGAGCGTTTCCTGCCTCATTCTGTCATGGTGCTTCTTATGGGCTGAATAGCCGGGGTATCCAATTTGGAGCATATAGGCCTCTTCCTCGGCAAAATGTTTGAGGGCGTAGGCCTTAAAATATTTGATCCCCTCTACACAGGCAAATTTATCCTCGTGCCGCTCAATATATAAATCCATGATTTTCTGAACAATGGAAAAAAGCCTGTGGTGTGCCTGGTCAACAATCTCCACGCCAATATTAAACCGATCGTGCCATTGAATTTGTTGCATAACGCTTCCCTTCTTTTCTGCCGCCCACAGGATTTTAGGCGGCAAGGGTTCGTTTAAAACAGTGCCTGAAAGCAGAGTGATACTGCTTCAAAGGCAGACTGCAGGTTGATAATAGGTTCTGCCGCTGAAATGGAAAAGAGGGCAGCAGCCGGCAGGCAATGCGCCCTCCGATATTTGGCGGCCATTTATATGATATGCACGGAGTGCCGCTTTGGTTTTTGAACGTGAAAAATCGGAGCAAGCGATGCAAGCTGCTTGCTTTGATGATTTAGACCGCGGCGTCCCAAAGGATGCAGTTTTACAGCTGTTCAAAAGAAAGTATCCATCATATTCTCATCAATCCACTTATCAAACAGAGAAAATCTTCCGATATATTTTTATCGCTGTCAACAGCGGATCATGAAGGATAAGAGGGGATTGCAAAGATGATTCACTGCATAAAAAATTTAAAAATCAGACTGAAGCTTTATATTCTCATAGGAGTTGCGCTGTTCGGAATGCTCATTATCAGCGGGATGTCATTTTTCCTCATGGGCCGGATGAACGACATGACAAGCGACATTGCAACAAGCTGGCTTCCCAGCATTGATGCAGCAAGGGAGCTGAGCGCTACCATCTCTAATATCCGGCTGAATGAGCTGGGGTACCTTACCGCAGACGCTGATAACAAAAAGGAGACCAGCTATCAGTACCTCCAGGATGGAATCGAAACCATGGACGCCCTATTGGCCGCATATGGGGATATGATCGATGAGGAAGAGCGGAGTTTCTATGACAACGCAAATAATCTCTGGACACAATATCAGGCGGCGGAAGAAGAAATGATAGCTTTCGCAAAACAGGGCCGCTATGAGAGTGCCCGCGGGATTCTGGACGGCGAATGCGAGGCGCTTTTCAGCTCTTTGAACAGCGCTTTTGATGATATTATCGACTACAATACAAAGGGAAGCGATGATGCAGCGGCGGAAAGCGCTTCTCTCTACAGAACCGCCGTTTTGACCATGGCAGCAGTTGTCATTGCCATCATCCTCATAGGCGTCTTCTTCTCCTTTGTGATTATACGCCTGATCAAAACCCCTATTTCTGAAATCGAGAATGCGGCCATAAAAATGGCGGAAGGGGATCTGGATGTAAAGATATCCTATGCCTCGAAGGATGAACTGGGTGTTCTCGCTGCTCAGGTAGGCAGATTGATCCACAAGCTTCAGCTTATTATTGCGGATGAGAGTCAATTCCTTGCTAGGATGGCCGAGGGAGATTTTACGGTGGATTCGACCTGCGAGGAAGCGTACACAGGCGGCTTTTATCCTCTGCTTGTCTCGTTCCGGAGCATTGCAGACAAGCTCAATGATACAATGCTGCAAATCAGCCAAAGCTCCGCTCAGGTCGCGGGCGGAGCGGACCAAGTATCGAACAGCGCCCAGGCGCTTGCCCAGGGGGCGGCTGAGCAGGCCAGCTCTGTACAGGAACTCGCTGCCACGATTGATGAAATCTCCAGCAAGGTAAGTCAGAACGCAGACAGTGCACGGCAGGCCAGTAAAGCGGCAGACTGTGTCAGCGTAAAGATGAATGTGAGTAAAGAAAAAATGCAGCAGATGACACATGCAATGGGGGATATCAGCAGCTGCTCCAGTGAGATTCGCAAAATCATGAAGATCATTGAGGATATTGCGTTCCAGACCAATATTCTGGCCCTGAACGCCGCTGTAGAAGCAGCCCGCGCAGGCGCCGCTGGAAAAGGGTTTGCCGTAGTAGCTGATGAAGTCCGCAATCTGGCAAACAAAAGCACAGAGGCCTCCGAAAATATCGCTGTTTTGATTGAAAATTCTTTGCAGGCAATCGAAAACGGAACGCAGATTGCGGACGATACAGCGCAGTCTCTGATTCAAGCGGTCAATGACGTGAATGAAATGGCCGGCATCATCGAACAGATTTCGGAGGTCAGCGGCGATCAGGCGGATTCCATCGCTCAGCTCACTGTGGGAATTGACCAGATCTCCAGTGTTGTACAGACAAACTCGGCAACCGCGGAGGAAAGCGCGGCGGCAAGCGAAGAGCTGTCCAGTCAGTCACAGCTTATGAAGAGTCTGGTAGGCAGGTTTCAGCTGAAGGGCGGCCCTTCAAAATAATCCCGGTGCGGGGTGACGTGTCAGGATAGCGTCCAAAATCTGTGTGCCCCCACAGTTTAAGTAAGTGTTAAAGTCTTCCGCTTTGCTGGAGCTTAAGATGATTCAAGGTTCTGGGAACCAGAAAAGAAGAGAAAAGGGGGCAGGATTGTCAAATCCTGTTCCCCTTTTTCTCCCCAGGAGCCGGTTTTGGGGAAACTCCAAAAATAAGCATTTTGACGTTTCGTACGTCCCGGAAATACAGTCTGCTTAAAAATATCAATCTTATAGCATTTCACTCTTGCATTATCCCTTTGGGCGTGCTAAAATAAGGTCAAATTTGCAAATTAGTTTTTATTTCGCATAAAGGGGATGGCAGGGTGCCAAAGGTGGCTTATTCTGGGGAAGATAAAGAGCGCATCAGAAATGCGCTTATTACAGTTGGGCTTGAACTGATGGCAAAACAAGGCATACAGCATACCACGGTGGAGCAGATATATAAAAGAGTTGGCATTTCCAGGACATTCTTCTATTCGTTTTTCTCAACGAAAGAAGACTTGGTCGTTGAAACGCTGTATCTGCAACAGCCTAAAATCATTGAGTATGTACAGAAACTAATGGCTGACCCTGCTTTAAGCTGGCGTGATGCAGTAAAGCAATTTCTTTATGCCTGCTGCCATGGGGAGAAAAATGGAATTGCAATTTTAACGATCGAAGAACAGCAGCTTCTGTTCAAAAGCCTCTCAAAGGAAAGCTATCAGGTGTTCCGCAAGAAACAGCTTTGTCTTTTTGGAGAGATTTTAGAAAGCTTTGGGATAAAGGCAGATACGGCAAAGATCAATCTGTTTACGAATTTAAGCCTGACAGCAATGGTTATACGCAGGGCTATTCCGGATACCCTCCCCTTCTTTGTGCCCGAGGCGGCGGAGGAGACAATGGATTTTCAGCTTAATGCAATGGTGGATGCCCTGGAGAAATTAAAAACGGCACCGGCACTCTGAAAAACAGAAATAAGCAAGTCCGTCCGAATATACGTTTCGGCGTTACATTCAGGCGGACATTACTTCGCTTAAAATAAAAACAAGTTTGAAAATTTGAATTTATTTTAAGAAATACAGCAAGCTCCACAGGAGAATGCACGACGAATCTGTTTGTTGCTTTGGGAGCATTTGGAACCTGAAGTGATGTATGGCTCTATATGGAGTCAATATTAAAAATCATGGAGGAAAAGATTATGGGATTTTTTAGCAAGCTGTTTAAGGGGCCCGAAATTGACATGGAAAAGAGCGCCGCAAATGCGAAGAAAATGCGCCTGCTGTTTAACCAGGTTGTAGAGAATGGGGACGATTACAGGCTGATCTTTGGATATACCGAGGATGTGAGCCGGTTCAACTATGGGTTTGTTCATGGCAGCAAAACGAAAATCGGGAATTTGATTGTCGGCTGGAATGAGAGCAGCCAAACGATTGTGGTTGTGCCTACAGTTCCTGAGCTTTCCGGCTGCGGTGATCCGACCTGTTATCGCCGTTCTGAAATTTTGAAGGCCTACCGGAATAAATATCCTACAGACGCCTTTATCATTTACCCGGACAAAAAAGGGTATATCGGCATCAATGCCTATGACTGGCTGGAAGATGAAACGTTGTATGTTTATGTGTCACAGGAGGATGAGCTGGCCGCTTTTACCGACTTCTTCATGAATCGGTTCGCAACAAAGTGAGGCAGGGATGCCTTGGGGAGAAATTGGAGCGTTTCTGTTGTTCCTGGTGGCTGTGCTGATATTCGGCACTCTATGGTTTCGCTTCATAGAAGCAATCCTGTGCCGGATCAAAAAGAGATTTACACGTCACAAAAAACCTCCAGCATGGCATCCACTCCCCCCGGATAAGGAGAACGGAAAGAATGTTTGAGGCACCGCCGCATAATTCATAAGCAATCGCCAACACAATCGCCTCATAAACGAGCAGCGAGAACCAGATCGCCCCATCTCCAAAAATATGAGGCAGGATCAGGATCACAGCGGAATTGATGACAAGACTCCGCAGAATATTGATGCCGGTGGCCAAGGCGGAGCGTTCCGTGGAATATAAGTAGGCCGAGATCGCCAATTCTTTGAATCAGCACATAATTCATGCAGAGGGTCATCACAGGGTTGGACAGTTGGCTGATTCCTTCCGGCAGGCCGTGGACAATAATGCCCCGGAAGATGCGGGCGTTCAGTTTCGTCCTGCCAAAGCGGAGATTGCCACGCTTGCGGGCAAAGCGTGTCAGGAGAATCAGAAAGCCGATGGTCTGGGAAACGCCTGTGGCAATCGCCGCGCCCTTTGTCCCCATATTGAAAGGAAAAATAAACAGCCAGTCGCCAAAAATATTGCATATCGTTGTGATAATGACCACCAGGCTCACCAGGCCGGGCGCATTGTCATTGCGGCAGTAGTTCTGCAATCCGATTGACAGGCCCGAGGGGATGATAAAAATGGAGTACCAGAACAAATAGTCCACCGTAAAATGATGGAAGGTTTCGTTGGCGCCCACCATCAGTATGACGGGACTGACCAAATTGACTGCCCCCAGCGCGTTTGTCCCAACCCCTCTGCCCACAAAGATCGCGTCAACAATGGTGAACAGGAAGAAGCAGACATTGCTGCATATCGCCGGGATCACATACCGGGCCACAGTTCGAAGCTTTGGGTTGTGCATTTGATTACCTCCTCCCCCGCGCCTTTTCGCAGGGCTTCTTGTTTGACAAGGTTTTTAGATGATGATAGAATGAAACCATCCTATACTAGGAGAGTTTCTACCATGAAGAAAGAAAATCTGTTGTCCATCGGCGCTCTGTCAAAGCAGACTGGCGTTCACATCAAATCCCTTCGTTACTATGATTCTTTGGGTATTCTGCGCCCCTGCCTACGTTGACCCCAGCAGCGGCTACCGCTACTACAGCTTGCAGCAAATCCCTGTGGTAGACGCCATCCAGCTGTGTGTTGATCTGGATATTCCCCTCAAGCAGTTTACGGATTATTGCATGGACGGCGGCAGCCGGATTCACTATGGCAAATTGATTGAGCGTGGTACGATACTGGCCAAGGAGAAAATTCAAGCCATACAAGAGCGGCTGGTTAAACTGGACAAAATGTGCTCTGAAATCGAACGTAGCGAGCTGATTCAAAAAAGCGAAGCTATGGTGCGGTGCAGTTTTCCCGCCATGAATCTTTTGCTTGCCCCATATCCGGAAAATGATGCGG
>CASCGD010000113.1 GCA_949132985.1 uncultured Lachnospiraceae bacterium | reverse complement strand
TAAGGCGTGGGACTGCAACTCCCTGATCACCGGTTCAAATCCGATCTGCGCCTCTGGAAGAATGAGTTCATAAAGTGGATTCATTCTTTTTTTAATCCAAATTTCTTTTTGCACTGGTTATACAGATGATTTTGTTTTGGAATAGTTCCTCAGCTTTTTTTACAAAACCAATTATGAGCTGGCATATGCGGTGGAGTATTTGGAGGATAAGGTAATTATCATAATTATGGCCGTAACCCGAGAAAATTTCTATGGTTAATTGAAGCAGTATATGAGGAAAAATTAGATTACAGGGTTCCCGGAAGGGATTCCTATAATAGAGATGATACGGAGCGTGAGTAATATGAAAAAGAAAATAAGCGGAATATTTTGCATTTTTATGGCAGCTGTATTGGCAGCAGGATTCATGAGTTTATGTGCGGCGGCTCAGGAGGGAGAACACAGAGAAGTCAGTGTGGCATTTACGCATGATCTCCACTCTCATCTGGAGCAGTTTTACTTGCAGGAAGACGGGACAGAAAAGCAGGTGGGAGGATTTGCCAGGATTATGACGTTTCTGGAGGAGAAGCGGTCGAAGGATGAAAATCTGCTTGTTCTCGACGGCGGGGATTTTTCTATGGGAACACTGTATCAGACCGTGTTTGAGTCCCAGGCGGCGGAACTTCGGATGCTGGGATTTTTGGGAACGGATGTCTCGACTTTAGGAAACCATGAATTTGACTACCGAAGCGCGGGGCTTGCAAGTATGCTTGAGGCAGCGAAAAAGAGCGGGGACAGATTGCCGGAAATGGTCGTCTGCAACGTGGACTGGAAAGCCACGTTGGAAGGGGAACAAAAAAAGGACGGCGCTCTTTTGCAAAGGGCATTTGAGCAGTTTGGCATCAGGGATTATGTCATGCTGCAAAAAGGCGACGTTCGGATTGCAGTGACGGGGGTGTTTGGGAAGGATTCTCTGGCGTGCGCGCCGACTTGTGCACTGACCTTCCGGGAACCGGCGGAAGCGGTAAAGGATACGGTGGAGAAGATCAGGGAAAACGAGGATGCGGATATGATCGTATGCGTCTCCCACAGCGGGACATGGGAGGATGAACGTGAGTCGGAGGATGAATTGCTGGCAAAGGCAGTTCCGGAGTTGGATCTGATCATCAGCGGGCATACCCACAGCATTTTGGAAGAGCCTATTATACATGGGAGTACGTCCATCGTCTCCACAGGCGAGTACGGAGCGCGGGTTGGATCACTGAAAATGGTGCAGCAAGCGGACGGACGATGGGAGGTCCAGGATTATGAACTTACTCTTATGGACGATTCCTACACAGAAGACGAGAGCGCACAGAAGAAGATTGAGCAGCTTGGACAAAATATCGACCGTGAATACCTGGAGCAGTTCGGCTATACCAAAGACCAGGTACTCTCTTATAATCCATGGCAGTTTACTGCGGTTAACGGCCTGGGAAGCGTTTTGCAGGAAGAAACGCTGGGAAATCTTCTGGCAGATTCTTATTTGTATACGGTGAATGGTAGTGATACCGGGGATGAGAATCCGGCGGCAGTGGCGATTGTGCCAAGTGGCTGTATCCGTGATACTTTTCACAAGGACACAGACGTAACGGTCTCGGATGCGTTTCAGACTTTGTCCCTTGGAATCGGACCTGACGGCGTGCCGGGATATCCGCTGGTGAGCATTTATCTGACCGGAGAAGAGCTAAAGATTATAGCGGAAGTGGATGCGTCGATTTCGCCAATTATGACGACAGCTCAGTTATACACAAGCGGGGTTTCCTATACGCTGAATCCAAACCGGCTGATTTTAAACAAAGTTACGGATGTAAGTTTACAGGATATGGACGGAGAGAGGGAAGAGCTGCAGGATGAAAAGCTGTACCGCGTGGTGGCGGATTTGTACAGCGGACAGATGCTGGGCGCGGTTTCGGCAAAGTCTTATGGAATCTTGTCGATTACTCCAAAGGATGCCCAGGGAAACGAGATTCCCATGGACCGTTTGGAGGACTATATCGTACACAGGAACGGGCAGGAGCTGAAGGCCTGGGTCTGTGTGGCAGATTATCTGGACTCTTTTGAAAAAACAAATGGAAGATCCGAAATCCCGGAATATTACAGCAAGACGCAGGGACGGAAAATAATCGACAACGACAGCAGCCTTGGAGCATTGATTAAAAATCCCAATAAGATTGCCGTCGTCATCATCTTCATTGCGGCAGGTATCGTTCTCTTTCTGGCTGCTATGATTGTTGTAACCGTTAAATTGGTGAGACACAGAGGAAGAAAACAATGATATATCACGAAAATTTGGTTCTTTTCAAAGTTGACGATCCGGTCCGGGACATCGGAGAAGTAGGTGTGAGAATCGTATTTTCAAAATCATGTTTTTAAAATCAACTGTTTTAGTCTTGACGTAGCTTGAATATTTTGATAAAATATACAAGTGTTTAAGCGAGGCGACTTAGCCAAGTGGTAAGGCGTGGGACTGCAACTCCCTGATCACCAGTTCAAATCTGGTAGTCGCCTTTAAAAGAGGATTGGATTCAAAAACACAAAGCGTTTTGGATTCAATCCTTTTTTAGATAAAATAAAAAAGGAGGGGTATGCCATGAAAAAAATGTATGGCAAGGTGTTATCGTTTGTGTTGGCAATGGCGATGCTGTTGACCGCGGCGCCGTTTCAGGCAGAGGCAGCAGATGTGCCGAAGGTAAACAAGAGCGACATTGTGATCCTGTACGATAACGACGTTCACTGTGCGGTGGACAAGTATGAGGACATGAAGGCGCTGAAAAAGGGAATAAAGGCTCAGACAAAGTATGTATCTGTCGTATCCTGCGGAGATTTTGTACAGGGTGACGTCATCGGGTCTATCTCAAAGGGAGAAGCGATCGTCAAGTTGATGAACAAGGTTGGCTACGATGTTGTAACCCTTGGGAATCATGAGTTTGACTATGCGATGCCTCAGCTTAAAAAATTGATGGGAGATCTGAATTCCAAGGTTGTCTCCTGTAATTTTACAAAGACATCCAACAATAAGACCGTTTTTAATTCTTACACAACAAAGAAATACGGGAAAACAAAGGTTGCTTTTGTAGGTATTACCACGCCGGAGAGCTTTACGAAGTCTACTCCTGCTTATTTCCAGAACAAGAATGGTAAGTTTATCTACAGCTTTGCCGGAGACGCAAAGGGAAAGGCGCTTTACAACAGAGTGCAGAAGGTCGTAAATGTTGCCCGCAAAAACGGTGCAGATTATGTCGTTGCATTGACCCATCTTGGAACCGAGAGCGTTACCGAGCGCTGGAGTGCACAGAGTGTTGTAAAGAATACATACGGTATTGATGTTGTATTGGACGGGCATTCGCACAGCACCGTCGCTTCTATGAAGGTAAAGAATAAGAAGGGAAAAAGCGTTACCATTTCTTCGACCGGAACAAAGTTCGCAAATATCGGACAGCTTGTAATTACCAAAAATGGTAAGATTAAAACAAAGCTGATTCCCATTACCGAGGAGAGCAGATACGAAGATAAATCCACGGCAGATTATATTACAAAAATTAAAGAGGAGTACGATAAGCTGTTAGAGCAGGTGATCGGAAAAACTGACGTAGATCTGACCTCGAAGGATAAAGACGGAAATCGCGCGATTCGAAATGCCGAGACAAACCTTGGTGATTTTTGTGCAGATGCATTCCGCTACGCAATGGATGCGGATGTAGCGATTATGAATGGCGGCGGTATCCGGGCTGATATTGCAAAGGGTGACCTGACCTACAAAGATATGATTGCTGTGTTCCCGTTTGGAAATTACGGATGTGTCATCGAAGTGACCGGGCAGCAGATTATGGATGCGCTGGAGCTTGGATGCAAGAACTATCCCGAGGAGAGCGGCGGCTTCCTCCAGGTATCCGGTATCAAGTATACGATTGATGCTTCCAAGCCTTCCGCTGTTGTGACAAACGCGGATACAGGTATGTTTGAGAAGGTTGACGGCGAGTACCGCGTGACGGATGTCCAGATCTGGAATGCAAAGAAGTCTGCTTATGAGCCGATTGATCTGAAAAAGACCTACACGATGGCGGGAACAAACTATACCTTGCGGTTACAGGGCGATGGCTATACGATGTTTGACGGCTGTAACGTAGTGAAGGATAACACTATGGTAGACAATGAGGTTATGAGCGTTTACTTAAAGGATGTATTAAAGGGTGTTGTTGGTGAAGAGTACAAGGATCCGGCAGGACAGGGAAGAATTACCATAATTAATAAAGACAAATAAGAAATATAAGAGAGCTGGAAGAAATTTCCATGCATAAAAAGAGGACTGCATCGCAGTCCTCTTTTTATATAGAAAATTCTTACGGATTTTCTGTATGATAAAAAACGTATGACCGAAACTAGGGCGGAAAGAAAATAAGTCGCTGAAGCGTCTTACTCTGAAATAACCTTCGCAAATTTTTTCTTTCCGCGTTTCACAATTTTTCCTTCCCCGGAAAAATCATCCAGCTTATAAGAAGCAGAGATATCTGCTACCTTCTCACCGTCTACGGTGACACCTCCCTGCTGGACGGCGCGCCTCGCATCGGAGCGGCTCTCGCACAGACCTGCTTTTACCAGAACAGCCATAATGTCCATGTCGCGCTCCGCAAAGTCAGAAGCGTTCACGCTTACGGTAGGCATATTTGCGGTGTCCCCAGCGCCGGAGAACAGGGCGCGGGCGCCTTCCTGTGCTTTTTTTGCCTCCTCTTCGCCGTGGACAAGCTTTGTCAGCTCGTAGGCAAGGATCTCCTTTGCCTCGTTGAGCTTTGCACCCTCCCAGTGATCCATCTCATCGATCTTATCCAAGGGCAGGAAGGTCAGCATGCGGATGCATTTGAGTACGTCGGAATCGGCCACATTTCTCCAGTATTGATAAAAATCAAAGGGTGAGGTTTTGTTCGGGTCCAGCCATACGGCGCCGGACTGGGTCTTGCCCATTTTTTTGCCCTCGGAGTTGAGAAGCAGATTGATGGTCATCGCGTAGGCATCCTTGCCTAGCTTGCGGCGGATCAGCTCCGTGCCACCGAGCATGTTCGACCACTGATCGTCCCCGCCAAACTCCATATTGCAGCCGTATTTTTCGTATAATACGTAAAAATCGTAGCTCTGCATAATCATGTAATTGAACTCAAGGAAGCTTAGGCCCTTTTCCATGCGCTGCTTGTAGCACTCGGCGGCGAGCATGCGGTTGACGGAAAAATGGGCACCTACTTCGCGCAGAATTTCAATGTAATTTAAATCTAAAAGCCAGTCGGCATTGTTTACAAGAAGTGCCTTTCCGTCGGAAAAATCGATAAAGCGGCTCATCTGCTTTTTGAAGCAGTCAACATTGTGCTGGATGGTTTCGGTTGTCATCATCTGGCGCATATCGCTGCGCCCAGAAGGGTCGCCGATCATGGCAGTGCCGCCGCCGATTAGGGCAATCGGTTTGTTTCCTGCCATCTGCAGGCGTTTCATCAGGCAAAGTGCCATAAAATGTCCGACATGAAGACTGTCCGCCGTCGGGTCAAAGCCGATATAAAAGGTCGCTTTCCCCTCGTTGATTAAATTTTTGATCTCCTCCTCGTCAGTCACCTGCGCGATCAGGCCGCGGGCAACCAGTTCATCATACAGTGTCATAATTTTCTCCTCTCTTTTTAATGGGGCAGGACAAATTCTGTCCTGCTCGTTGTACCGGGACAAAATTCCATATTGTTCCGTGAACATAAAAAAACCCTTCTCCGTGTTTAGCACGAAAAAGGGCGATTGTTCATCGCGTTACCACCTTTTTTTACCAGTTACTCACATAACCGGACTCAGTCAGACATCTGTCAACGTCTGTCCACAGTAACGGGCGGAACCCGTCGCAGCCTACTTTTTTACAATTACACCAATCGGAGCTTCTCAAGCAGCCTAAGACAGTTGGCATTAGCAAAAAATAGATTACGGTTCGCTCTGAAAACAATAAAAATAGCTCTGTCTATCGGTATAAATAAAAATTTCGGTGCGCAGCTTGGAGATGTATTCATGAAAAGTTCTGCCTGCGCCTCTCACCAGCCGGCGGCTCTCTGTAGGTGTGTGCTCTTCACTACTTGTTCTCTTCATCGCCTTTGCGTTTCTTAATTATAAAAAGAGAGTTTTCATTTGTCAAGAACAATTTAAAAGTTGAAAAAATATTCTTGACACTGTCTTTGTAATCTATTACGATATATAAAATAACTAAATAAGTAGTTAACTAGAATAGGAGAACATTATGAAGAAAATAGATTTAGAAGAACTGACAAACTGCGAGGTTCTGGTGATGAAGGTGATTTGGAGCAGTGCGGAGGCGATGTCCATCCAGGAGATTTTGCGTGCGGCTAACGCGGCCTACGGCAAGGACTGGAAGGTGCAGACCGTATCCACCTTTCTCGGAAAAATGGTGAAGAAGGGATATCTGGATATGCGGCGTCAGGGACGGACTTTTTTCTATTATCCCCTTGTGACGGAAAAAGAGTACGGCAGACAGGAGATTAAAAAATGTGTGAAGCTGTGGGGAGGCGGGAAGATTTCGGGAATGCTCGCCGCCTTCGCGAAGGAGCAGGGACTGACAGCGGAGGAGCGCCGGGAGATTGGAGGGCTTTTGGATGAACTGGACTAGAATTTTTCTGTTCGCACTCCTTACGCTGTGTGTGACGGGAAGTATCTCTTTTGCAGGGATGCGCGGCTGTATGCGTCTTAGCAGGATAAAAAATCCCTATTTTGCTTTAGCGCTGCAAAAAGCTACCGCACTGGCGTATACACTGCCGATTTTGTTTTCCGTCATTTTTTTCCGGCGTGCGGGAGGTTTTTTCCGCAGGGAGGACAGGATCATTGAGGGTGTTTTCTGGATGGACCGGATGAAAATTGACGATAAGGTTTGTCTCGCGCTGGAGCTGGTCTGGCTGTGTGGATTTGTGGCGGAGCTTTGGAAAACGCTTCGCGCACAGCGGCGGCTGAAGCGCATCTGGCGGCAGAATGCTCCGGTGATCAGCGGTCAGAGGTATGAAGTTTTTGAGCAGTGCAGGAAGCGCTTCGGGCTTTCTCGGGTGGAGCTGTTTGAAAATGCCGCGCTGCCCTCGCCCGTCTCGGCAAAATACGGTTCATTTATGATCGTCCTGCCAGCGCAGCCGTACAGTGAGAAGGAGCTGCACATGATTTTTGCGCATGAGATGAATCATATACGCCACCGGGATCTGTGGTGGCGGCGGCTGGTGCTTATTGGGAGTCTGGTCAACTGGTATCATCCATGGCAGCGCGTTCTGGAAAAAGATCTGATCGCGGGGCAGGAGATCGTGTGCGACCTGCGTGCGAGCACGGGACAGACGATGTTTACACAGCGGGAATACGGCGCGTTTCTGGCGGAGCTGTCGGATTATTCGTATGGGAATCTGCCGATCACGGCGTTTCAGGAATCAAAACATATGACAATAAGGAGGCTTACTGCAATGGTGGAGGCAAAAAAGATAAAAAGACCAAGGGGATGGATGCTCACCGCATCGTTCGCAGGGCTGCTGGCGGCAGCGCTCCTGCCCGCTTCGGCTGTCTCGGCGCAGGTGATCGCGTGGGAGGAGGGAAGGATCTACGCGTCGGAGCATGGGACCCGGGTGGAAGCGACGGAGTTGGAAAACAGCGGGGAGGTACATACCGCGTATGCAAAGGATGACCCATTGGTGGTTGAGGTGGATCTGACGGAGGAGACGACTTTCGATATGAATACGGTAAATATAGACCGATATATCTCCCAGAATATACGCGTGCTCATGCGTGAGCAGAGCATGCCCCGCGGTGGGAAAATTAGTGTCATGGTATCGTGCAACAATGACGGTGCGGTTTACCGTGTCGGCGTGAAAAATATAGTCACCGAGGAAAAAAAGTATGTGGAGGGAAGCGGTATGCAGACATTCGTTTATTCAATTCCGGCGGACGGGCGGTATAGCGCTTATGTGGAAAACCGGAGTAATCAGATCATAAAAGTGGCTGGTACGGCACGTTATGATGATTGAGTATGTAAAAGGGGTGTAAGCCCCTTTTATATAGACTAATACAACTATATATCTAGATAAGTAGATATATAGTTAAAAAGGAGAGGAGGTGGTTGGATGGTAATGTGAACATAAATAATAGTAAGAAAGATTAGAAAAGAAGGGGAGGAAAAACAGATGAAAAAACGATATTTAGCGATTACGTTAACCATTTTGGTTGCGGCAGGTTGTGTTTTGCAGCCGGTTAAAGTATCGGCGACCACGCCTGATGAAGAAGCACAGGCGCTCGCACCGATTGAGGAATTGACCGCCGGAGGCTTCTATGTAAAAGAAAATTCTTACATCGACACGGAAAATAACGCGTTTTTTGTGACGGAGACGAAGCAGGATGCAGTACAGGTTATTGACACATATGATCTGGACGAGGGCGTATGCGCCATATCCGAAGAGATCGAGGATTGTGTGATCGTACAGACTGATCTTACCGACGGGCAGGCGCAGGAGCTGGAAGCGGATGCCCGGGTTACGCAGGTGGAGAGCAACTATATGGTTTACGGCTGTTCGGAGGAAACCGGAGGGACTGCCGGCGAAGAGCTGACACAGTGGTATCTGGATGCAATGAATGTAGACCCGGATGTGCAGGGCGTTTCCGGTAAAAAGGTAAAGGTGGCGCTTCTCGACAGCGGCGTGTCGTATATTTCGGCACTGGAGAATGTAAACTGTGTGGATCTGACTGCAGGCGAGGAAGGAGACGAAGCGGGATTTTCGGACGCGCTCTTTCACGATAACAGCGGACACGGAACGGCGATGGCAGGACTGATCGCGGCGGATGCGCCGGACGGCTCCCTCACCGGCATCAACCCGGATGCAGATCTCTACTCTGTCAGAATTTTGGATGAGAACTTACAGGCTCCCGTCAGCAAGGCGGTTGAAGGAATCTACTGGGGCATCGAAAACCATGTCGATATCATTAACATGAGCTTCG
>CASCGD010000112.1 GCA_949132985.1 uncultured Lachnospiraceae bacterium | reverse complement strand
TTACTTACCAGTCTCCGATCACCGGAAAAGATATCTATATTCTTTTGGATATTTTTGAAAAGGACGGGTCCATTTGTCTTATGCCGGTTTCTGTCTATCCAAAAAAATATCTGAATGAGTTAAAGGAGGAAATCAGTGATATAAAAGCGAAGCTTGCCTCCGGGGAGCAGCCCGTCTTTGATAGCGTGGATGCACTGTTTGATCAATTGGAGGCAGATTGATGGAATACTATTTTTGAAACAGTTCTGATTCCAGCAGCGGCATATCTCGAGAGAGGTGTGCCGCTCTATTGTATTTAGGGATTGTAAAAAGAAAAGTTGTATAGTATATTTAGATAAAATCTTGTGGACGGCGTAATTGCCGAGCCGACAAAGAGCGGGCTTCCAAATCCCAATTTAGATCTGTACGGAAAGATTATGGAGCGGGGAATACCGGTGATCTTTATTAACAGCTTTTATCCGCAGCTGGAAGCTCCCTATGTCAGCTTAAATGACAAAATGGCGGGAAAGATCGTGACGGATTACCTGCTGCAGTGCGGCCACCGGAATATTGCAGCGGTTTTTAAGGGGGATGACGGCCAGGGGCATCAGCGCTATGCGGGATATCTGGAAGCCTTGATGGAGGCAGGCATTCGGATCGATGACAGGCGGATCATATGGATTGACACGGAGATGCTTACCGATTTTGGACAGAGCGAAAGCTGGATGCTTCAAAGGCTGGAAGGGTGTACGGCGTGTGTGTGTTACAATGATCTGGTAGCGAGCAGGCTGATATCCGCCTGCAAAAAAAACGGAAAGAAGGTTCCGGATGATCTGTCCGTGATCAGTATAGACAACTCGGATCTCGCGGGCTTTTGCGAGGTGCCGCTGACGTCCGCGAAAAATCCGATTCAGGATCTGGCGCGGATCGCGGCACTTCAGATGCTGGATCTGCTCGACGGAAAGAACATTCCGCCATCAACGGAGCTGACGACAGAGATTGTCACGAGGGATTCGGTGGCGATTTTGTGACGTCTCATTTTGCGATGTCTCATTTTGTGACGTCACACTTATAGATGACTCAGCAGATGTATTGTGCTGGGTCTTTTTTTGTTCGATTTTACCAGACAGGAAGAAGGTTTACAGGCAAGATTGTATAAAATAGACTGTGATTTTGTACAAATTGTCAAAAAAATGACAAAATACAAAAAGTGGCATGTAAATTGATGTATATAAAGCAGAGTACTATATATAAACAGAAGGAGGAACACAAAAAATGACGGAATTTAGTTTTGTATCACATTCCTCGGTGTACGTTGGCTGCGGATGTGTCGCAAAAAATGCCGGACAGTTAAAGCATTATGGAAATAAAGCTTATGTCATAACCAGTGACTTTGGTGAATACCACAATTGGGCGCTGGCAGATATGGAGGAGGCTTTGAAAAGTCAGGGAATTGCGTACCGTGTCTATGATAGAGTGATCGAGAATCCTCCGGTAGAGTCGGTCAGAGAAATCGCGGATGATGCGCGGGAATTCGCGCCGGATTTTTTGATCGGCGTGGGCGGTGGCTCTGCGCTTGACACGGCAAAGGGCGTGAGTGTGCTTCTGCCGCATCCGGGGGAAGATCCCTACCAGATCTTCTGGAAGGATAAGACGCGTCATACCAGTCTGTATTCGGAAGGGACTTTACCGCTCATTATGGCTCCGACGACGGCGGGGACGGGATCTGAGGTTACTGCGGCTGCCGTTCTTACCAGAAAGGACATCGATACAAAGCTCACCATATATCAGAATGTATTTTGTGATCTTGCCTTTTTTGATCCGCGCTATATTCAGGATTCTCCGAGGGAATTGCTTCATGCGGGTGCGTTGGACGCGCTCAGCCACGCGATTGAGAGCTATGTCAATGTAAAGAGCAGCGATATGACCCGGGCCATGAGCGAGATCGGAATGAAGATGTTCGCGAAATTCAAGGACAGGCTGCTTGCCGATGAACTGACGCTGGAGGATTATCAGAACATGCTGATCGCTTCTTATTTTGACGGAATCGGTTTTCAGTGCGGGACAAGCCTTCCTCACGGTATGGGATATCCGCTCTCCCATCACAAGGGTGTCTATCACGGACTGGCGTGCGGGATCTATCAGGCGGAATATCTGCGGGCATTTCGGGATCAATCCTTGGTAGAACCGATCATTTCGAACTGCGGATTTAAAGACATTGATGAGTTTGCGGCTTATATCCGAAACTTTGTCGCGATGGATGTGGAGATGACATTGACCGAGGAAGAGGTGCGAAACTGGGCAGAGTTGTTTATGGAACAGGAGAAGCACCGTATCACCAGACATCCGGAACCAATCGGACTTGTGGAGATTACGGACATCTTCATGTAGTCCCTGGCAATGTATATCAAATAAAAGGTGGAGGTGTAACATGCATGCTTATAAAAATTTGATGAGTCCTTTGAAAGTGGGAACGGTCACGCTGAAAAACCGGCTCGCGGTGGCACCACTGGGATCGCCGAAGCTGCTTGCCGGGCCGAAGGGCGAGTACAATGACAATGCTATAGAATATCTGATTGAACGGGCAAAAGGTGGATTTGGACTGATCGTGCTTGGAAATGTGGTAGGCGATATGGAGGCGGATAAACCGAGTGTGGTGGACGGCCAGATTCCGCCGGCCTATGCGCTGGGTACCTGGAAAGAATCAGTCACACGTCTGACGGAACGGATCCATGTATACGGATGCAAAATTTTCATGCAGATCGGTATGGGACGCGGGCGTATGCGGGCCAGTGAGAAGGCGCCGTCGAGACTTCCGAAGTACAACAATCCAGACGAATTTACAGAGGTTCTGACGAAGGAGGAGATTGAAACCAAGATCAAATGGACGATTAAAACGGCTGAGATGGCAAAGGCGGCCGGATTTGACGGGGTGGAGATCCATGCGATACCCAAGGGCATACCTGAATGCCAAAAAGCAGGCATAGAGAGGAGAAATTCAATATGAATATATGTGTTTGTGTGAAACAGGTGCCGGACACGACAGAGATTAAGATTGATCCCGTAAAGCATACGCTGATAAGGGAAGGTGTCCCGAGCATCGTGAACCCGTATGACACGTATGCGCTGGAAAATGCGGCGCGTATCAAGGATGCGGACAAGGAAACAAAAATCGTGGTTATATCTATGGGGCCGGAACAGGCAAAGGCGGCTTTAAAGGAGTGCCTGGCCATTGCGGCGGATAAGGCTTATCTGATCAGCGATAAGGTATTCGGCGGCTCGGATACGCTGGCGACAAGTTACATTTTATCGGAAAGTATTAAATATAGAAGGAATCGAAGGAAAGTTTGATGCAATTTTCTGCGGCAAACAGGCGATAGACGGTGATACCGCGCAGGTGGGCCCGTCTGTTGCGGAGCATATGGGCTATCCGCAGGTTACCTGCGCACTGGAAACGGAGGCAGACGGAGACAGTCTGAAGGTAATCCAGCAGGGGCCGGAAGAAAAACAGGTGATCGGTGTCGATATGCCCTGCGTGGTTACATTTACACAGCCGTCCTTTGAAGTGCGCTATCCCACGATCAAGCGAAAGATGGCGGCAAACCGTACCCAGATCCCGAACGTCACAAGTGTGGAGCTTTCCGGGATCGACCTTACACGCTGCGGCCTGGAAGGCTCACCGACGCATGTAAAATCTACCTTTGTTCCGGTTCATGACAGCAATGTCGTTATGATTCAGGAAGAAACTGCGGAGGAAGCTTCCAGGAAATTAATAGCACTGTTAAGTGATGAGCACGTGATTTAGGGCGAAGGAGGTAAAAAAGAATGGAGGCTAAAACCAAAGACCTTTGGGTATTTGTTGAGACAAAAGAAGACGGGAGCGCAAGAAATGCAGGCCTGGAGCTTTTGAACCCCGGCCGTATGCTGGCCGAAAAGCAGGGCGGAAAGCTGGTGGCGGTTGTCATCGGAAACGGTGTGGATGCCGCGGTGGAGGCAGCGGCAGGGCAGGGAGCAGACCAGATCCTTGTAGTAGAAGGAGAAGAATATCAGCATTATACGACAGATGCTTACGTCAATGCCATGGAGCATCTGATTTTGAAATACGGGCCGACAACGCTTCTGATTGGCGCCACGAATTACGGAAGAGATATGGGGCCGTGTCTTTCGAGCCGATTGAAGAGCGGCCTGACCGCAGACTGTACCGCGCTGGATGTGGAGGAAGAAACAGGAAATATTGCGTGGACCCGTCCGGCGTTCGGCGGAAACCTTATGGCGACAATTGTCTGTCCGGAGGGCAGGCCGCAGATCGGAACGGTCAGGCCGGGCGTCTTTAAGAAGCAGGAGCCGGTCACGGGTCACGCGGAAATTATCAGAGAAGATTACCATGTATCGGCGGATCAGATTCGGACACGTCTGATCGAAGTCATCCGTGACGCAGCGGAGACAATGGTGGATCTGGAAGGAGCGGACATCATTGTCTCCGGTGGACGCGGCGTAGGAAGTGCGGAAGGATTTGATCAATTAAAGGACCTGGCGGATGTGCTTGGGGGTGTTGTCGGTGCAAGCCTTGCGGCGGTTGACAGCGGCTGGATTCCTTACGCGCATCAGGTGGGCCAGACCGGCAAGACGGTAGCGCCCAAATTGTATATTGCCTGCGGAATTTCCGGGGCTATCCAGCATCAGGCCGGTATGAGCGGCTCTGACTGTGTGGTGGCGATCAACAAGGATCCGGAGGCTCCGATTTTTGAGGTGGCAAATTATGGAATCACCGGAAACCTGCATGAAGTGCTTCCGCTACTGACACAAGAGGTTCGAAAACTGAAAGCATAAGGGAGGAAAGGGAAATGGAATTTATTCAGGACGAAATGCATCAGGAGCTGGTGGACATGTACCGTGATTTCGCAGAGAATTCTGTGAAATCGCTGGCAGCAGAGATTGATAAAACAGAGCGCTTCCCGGAAGAGACCGTTGCGGCTATGGCGGAAATGGGGCTTTTGGGAATTCCGTTTCTGGAGGAGTATGGCGGAACCGGGATGGACAACCTTTCTTATGCGCAGTGCGTAGAGGAATTAAGCAAGGTCTGCGCTTCTACAGGTGTGATCGTATCCGCTCATACTTCTTTGTGTGCCACTCCGATTTATATGTTTGGAACGGAAGAGCAAAAGAAGAAATATCTCGTACCGCTGGCGTCCGGTGAGAAGCTGGGCGCATTTGGCCTTACGGAGCCGGGCGCAGGAACCGATGCGTCCGGACAGAAGACTACGGCGGTGGATAAAGGAGATTATTGGCTGCTTAACGGTTCCAAATGCTTTATCACAAACGGCGGGCCGGCAGAAATTTATGTGGTGTTTGCCATGACAGATAAGGAGGCCGGCAATCACGGAATTTCAGCATTTATCGTAGAAAAGGGATTTGAGGGCTTTTCCATCGGAAAGCATGAGGAGAAGATGGGAATCCGCGCATCCGCGACAAGCGAGCTGATATTTGAGGACTGCAGGGTGCCGAAGGAGAATTTATTAGGCGAGCTGAACAAAGGCTTTAAGGTTGCGATGATGACGCTGGATGGCGGGCGTATCGGCATCGCGTCACAGGCGCTCGGAATTGCGGAGGGCGCGATTGCGGAGACCGTAAAATATGTGAAGGAAAGAAAGCAGTTTGGCAGAACGCTTGCGCAGTTTCAGAATACGAAATTCGAGCTGGCGGACATGATGGCGAAGACGGAGGCGGCGAAGCTTCTGGTATATCAGGCGGCATGTGCAAAGGATCAGCATGAGCCGTACAGCCATCTGGCAGCGATGGCGAAGCTGGTGGCCAGCGAGAATGCAAGCGATGTAACACGCCGCTGCCTGCAGCTGTTTGGCGGCTATGGATATACCAGGGATTATCCGATGGAGCGCATGATGCGCGATGCAAAGATCACGGAAATTTATGAAGGGACGACCGAAGTCCAGAAGATGGTGATTGTCGGCTGGATGGGTGTAAAATAGTGCATCTATAAAACTATATATACTCACGAGCGATAAACTTTACCATTACCGTATAGTAGCTGAGCGCTCGTGAGTCTGGTGAATTGGCAAATTTAAGTGCTCGCGAGTATAAAATATGGGAAATATTATTTGATAGAAGAAAAGGGGTGGCTGCCACCCCTTTTTTGTACTATAATCATATTGTTACACTATATTCAGTTAATGTAATCGAAAAAATGGAGGATGGGTTATGGATGTAATTAAAAACTGGTTTCTTGGAAACGGGATGAAGCTGAACGCTATTTATGGGGCGGTCATTTTGTTTGTATTTTTGTCGTTTTTTATGTCAGGGAAATATGAGAGTATTCCTGAGAAAGAAAGGAAAAAGGTGGATCACCCGACTTCCATAACCATGGGGATTGGATTTTTTGCTCTGGCTTCTTTTTTGGCGATTCCGTCGGTATTGTTGTATACATTTGACGGGATGGCATTTCCGGAACAGCTATCTTGCCTGACACCGCTTCCTTTTTCAGAGTTAATGTGGTTTCATAAGGTTATCGCGATTGCCTTCGGGATACTTTTCCTCATTCTTTTTCTGACGGTTTTTGTCATAGACCGTGATCACGCGACCTTCTGGTCGATGATGTCGCTGGCCAGCTTTGTTACCCTGGCATGCATTCTCTTTTTGCTGGCGGAGCGGGGGCTGAAGGCATTGCTGCCCGATTCCGGACTTCTTGATTTCGCGATTTCAGCGGTACATATGTTTCTACAGTTCTATGCCTATATCGGACTGATTTTTATGCCTTTTGCGGCAGTTACAGGGCCGTTTCTCCTTCTGATTCCGGGTGTAAAAAACGCCTCCTCTCACAACGGGAGCACTGCAGAGCAGAGGTATGCGGATTCACTGGATGCCAGAGAGCGGGCTTTCAATGCTGCCACCGGGACAGGTTTTCTCACCAATGATGAGGCGTATTTATCGGGAAAAATAGATGCGAACGAGTGGGCGCCCGGAAGCATACTGCGGGATGAGGCCATGGATAAATTTAAAAGGAAGTAGAAACATTTGCTCCTGATGAATTTCAGGAAATTTTGATATCGGTAGTTTGGGCAGCGGCATCGCCAAAAGGCGAATGCCGCTGTCAGGTTGTAAGTTTTTGACATACCGGGGATTATAGAGTATAATAGAAAAACTGAAAAAACGAGGGAGCTTAAAAGCATGGTTTATAATAATATTCTGGAAGTGATGGGAAATACGCCGCTGATTCGCCTGAATCATATGGTGGAAGCGGACAGCGCGCAGGTTCTGGTAAAGTTTGAGGGCTTAAACGTGGGCGGCTCCATCAAGACGCGGACGGCCTATAATATGCTGCGGGACGCGAAGGAGCGCGGGCTGATTCAGGAGGACACGATCATCGTGGAGCCGACAAGCGGCAATCAGGGCATCGGCCTTGCGCTGGTCGGCGCGGTGGAGGGCTATCGGGTGCGCATTATCATGCCTGATTCCGTGAGCGAGGAGCGCAGAAAGCTCATGCGCCACTACGGGGCAAAGGTCATTCTCGTCCACGACGCGGGCAATATCGGGAAGGCCATCGAGGAGTGTCTCGAGACGGCGCTTGCCATGGCAAAGGACGATCCGCGGGTGTTTGTGCCCCAGCAGTTTGAAAACCCCGCGAACCCGCAGGTACATAGGGATCAGACGGGGCTGGAAATACTGGCACAGGCGGATGGACCCATCCACGGCTTTTGCTCCGGCATCGGAACCGGCGGTACCATCACGGGCATCGGTGAGACATTAAAGGAGAAAAACCCGGACATGGTCATCTGGGCGGTGGAGCCGGAGCATGCGGCGATCCTCTCCGGCGGTTCCATCGGGACGCATCTTCAAATGGGTATCGGGGACGGTGTGATCCCTGCGATCCTGAATCAGAATATATATGAAGATATCTGCATCGTCACGGACGGCGAGGCGATCCAGACCGCGCGCGACCTTGCGCGCAGGGAGGGCATCATGTGCGGCATTTCCAGCGGAACGAACGTGGCGGCGGCGTTGCGGCTCGCAAAAAAGCTCGGAAAAGGCAAAACGGTCGTGACGGTTTTGCCGGATACGGCGGAGCGCTATTTTTCGACGCCGCTGTTTGAGGAGCAGACGGATCTTTTATGAGCTGGATGCTGGTAAGCCTTTGAAGCAGGTGACAAAACTGAACTGTAAAAACAAAAGATGGAGGTTTGATGGGTAAAACAAAGATTATATTTGTCGGCAATTATAAGGGTGGTGTGGGAAAGACAACAAGCGTTTTAAATTTTGCGGAGCATTTTTCAAAAAGCGGGAAAAGTGTGTTGGCGCTGGATTTGGATCCGCAGAGTTCTTTGAGTGAGATACTGGTCAGCAATAACGGAGAAAAACTAAGAAATATTGATCTGAAGAAGACATTGAACTATGTCTATGATTTAACTATTACGAGGATAAAAAAGTATTCGAGTCTTGATTTGCAGTTTGGTTTGGATATTGTACAACACTATGAGAAAGGTAATTATGATTTTATTGCGTCGAGTCTGTTTTACCGGGAAGAATTAGGGCTAGATGAGCTGGCAATCAGAATGGAGGATAATATTGAATATTTATCGATATTAAAGAACTTTTTGGTTTCTGTATTGAAAGATGGAGCATATGATTTTGTCCTGATCGATTGCCCGCCGTCAAACAATCTGATTACGAAATCGGCATTTTTGCTCTCGGATTATTATATTATTCCAACGATACTGGATGGAATTAGTGCAAACGGAGTAGCACATTATGTAAAAACAGTCAACAAGACGTATGACAAATATTGTAAAAGATCAGAGGATAGTTTCCTGGCGAAGCATTATTTTGGAGACAGACCGGAATTGATCGGTATTTTCTGTACTTTTATACGCGGACAGGTAGGTTATTCAGAAGAAGTCGATAAGCTAAAGGATGTTGTGCGACAGGCTTTTGCGGAAGAGGCTGATAAGCAGGAAGTCCATTTTTTTGAGGAAGAAATCAATAATTATATTGATATTGCGAGAAGTACGGCAACAGGTATAGCCTCAAAGGCCAGATCAGATTATAAGGTTTTATCACAAAGCGTGTTAAAGCGGATCGAGGA